>DOZA01000220.1 GCA_003518245.1 Bacteroidales bacterium
CGCCTGCAGGTAGCACGGTTGCAATACAAGAAATATATGATAAAGAAGAAGTTTATATAGAGATGAGAGATGGTAAAAAACTTTTTACTTCAATCTATTCACCAAAGGAATCAAATGAAGAATCGCCCATTCTGCTTTTCAGGACACCTTATAATGCAGAAGGCCAGGGTGAGGAAGCATATAATTTCTTCGTATCAGTTTACAACCGGTTTATTGAAGAAGGTTATATTCTTGTTTTCCAGGATGTCAGGGGAAGGTATATGAGTGAAGGTGAATATGTTAATGTAAGGCCATTTATACCTGGCAAGAAAGGTACACAGATAGATGAAGCATCTGATACTTATGATACAGCAGAATGGCTGGTTAATAATGTTGAGAACAACAATGGAAATATAGGGGTCACGGGAATCTCCTACCCGGGTTTTTATGCTACTATGGCCATCCTGGCCAACCATCCTGCCATTAAGGCTGTCTCACCCCAGGCTCCTGTTTCAAACTGGTTTCTGGGTGACGACTGGCATCATAACGGTGCCTTTTTCCTTATTGACGGATTCAGTTTCTACACATCATTTGGAGATCCCCATCCGGGTGTATCAAGGAGAAATTACCCTCTGCCTTTCAGGTGGGGAACAGAAGACAGTTATGATTACTTCCTTGATATGGGCCCCATAAAGAACACAAGGAAAACATTCCCTGACTCTGTAAAATACTGGCATGAGCTATTCCAGCACCCTGACTATGATAAGTGGTGGAAAGCCACCGTGCCCCTGCCCCATCTGAAAAAGATAAGCCCGGCGGTGATGACTGTCGGAGGATGGTTTGATGCTGAAGACCTCTATGGTGCACTTAATACCTATAAATCAATTGAGGAACAAAACAAAGCCAGACACCCCAATTACCTCGTTATGGGACCATGGTCTCACGGTCAATGGGCAGCCGGTGAATCAAAAAACCTGGGTAATGTATACTGGGGTATGGCCACAAATGAGATGTATCATAAGCTTGAAGTTGATTTTTTTAATTATTACCTGAAGGGTGAAGACGAGGAGAATTTTTCCGAAGCGTATATATATATGACCGGTGAAAACCAGTGGAAAGAATATTCCGACTGGCCTCCTGAAGAAGCAATTGATAGAACCATATACCTGCAGCCTGACGGAGGTGTAGGATTCTCTGAACCGGATGTATCAGGGTCATACAGTGAATATGTATCTGATCCTGATAAACCTGTCCCATACATGGAAGATGTACACCTGAGACGTAACGCAGAATATATGATTGATGACCAGAGGTTTGCAGCGCGACGCACTGATGTGCTTGTATACCAGACAGAAGCACTTACTGAAGATATTACACTTACCGGACCGGTAACAGCCGATCTCTTTGTTTCAACAACGGGTACGGATGCTGATTTCATAGTTAAAATAATTGATGTTTTCCCGGACCAGGTTATGCCACCAGCTGATGCCGATATTGATATTCCCCTGGGTGGTTACCAGATGCTGGTGAGGGGTGAAGTAATGCGTGGTAAGTACAGGAACAGTTTTGAAAATCCCGAACCATTTGTGCCGGGTGAAATAACAAGGGTCAGCTTCAGTATACCCGATATAGCCCATAAATTCAAGAAGGACCATAAGCTTATGATACAGATACAGAGCAGCTGGTTTCCTCTTATCGACCGCAACCCTCAGAAGTTTGTAAATATCTATGAATGTGATGAGGATGATTTCCAGAAGGCAACTATCAGGGTTTACCATGACAGGGAGCATCCATCAGGAATAAGGGTTATGGGAATAGAATAAAGGTTTCCGCTTTCGCTGGTGCGAGTCTCTCTCCGTCCGCCATAGCCTGCAGGGCGAAGGCGGAAGACTCGTGCCTGGCTTCAGCGTACGAAGCAGGAATCCCCCTTCGATACGCTCGGCGATACACGTTTCTCTCGTATCACCTTGCTTAGTAGGTCTTTAAAAAATTATTCAATAGTATTTCCTTATTGATTAATTTTCTAAAATATTTTTCCTGCACCAATTCCAAATCCTGAGAATCCGACAAATGCACGGAATAAAAGACCACGTCCATCTAATCTTTGATATCTGTAACCAAGATTAAGAATTGGTAAATAGTGAAATCTGTCTTTATCTGATCTGCCAGTTAAGAATGTATATCTTGCACCTAAATCTACCTCGAAATAGTTATTTCTGGCTCCAATTAGGTTATTCATACTTATCGGAACAGACCATCCGTAATATTGGTATGGCCCAGGTGTAATGAAATACCATCCACCAAATCCGCAATTAATGTTAAGTTTATAATTGTTAGTATAGACAATTGCTCTTTCATAGTTTATTGAAGCCATACCAACATAAAGAGCTGTTGCACAATCCAGATGAATTGAATTCTTGCGGTCCTTGTAACTTATTGAATCTTGTCCATAAGTGCTTATTGTTACTAATCCCCCCAAAGAAAAGATTACTAACAGCTTAAAAGAGATTATTGAAAAATTGTTTTTCATTAGCCTATTTTTGAATGAGACCACGCTTACCCCTGAGGGTCAACGGAACCGAATCACGAGCATTCCTTTAGATTCACAAAATGAAAAGATGGTTAGTTTTGTTAAAAACAAGACAAACCGAAAAAGAGTTTGGGTGAACTATCCGAGCCTCTAAATTATAGATTTATGTCCCGAATTAGTCCCTTACTCTTTTAGTTGAAATGTGCTAATTAGAATTATAAGAACAATGTCTTACTAAAGGATTTAGCAAATTCAACAATTTCGGTTTGTCCAAACTAAAAACAAAATTATGAAAAGAAATTGGTTTATCGGAATTGACATTTCAAAAAAGACTCTTGATTTTGTAATTTATAATCAGGAAAACAAAAATGCGAGCAAGCATTTTAAAGTGAACAATGA
>DOZA01000386.1 GCA_003518245.1 Bacteroidales bacterium
TGATATTAAAACAGGTCCCAGCAGGGGGTCAACCTGATCAGGTAAAATAATATTACCTGCATCAATGCTCCGGTTAATCACAGATGCCATGAACCCGGCATTTACATATAAATCGCGGCCGGCCCTTAAATGATAAGAATAGGCAGCTCCTGCCCTTAGTTCATTAAGCAGGTCACCCATAATATTCTCTGAAACATATAAGCCAAATCCCCCATGTATGGTCTCCAGGTACGAATCGTATGAACAATGAAATGAATGAAGATTCAATGATCTGCCAGGATAATAATCACGGTATATCAGCCTCAGCTTACCAGGACCTTCAGTACCGGAGAGAGCCGGGTTAGACTGAACAGGATTATAGTAAAAAGACAGGCTCTCGGTATCCTGGGCTGATATATGACAGGTAAGCCATGCTGAACATAATACCAGATTGAGTATTTTTACAAGCCCGGGTATCCGGTAAACGTATTTTTTGGTAACCTTTGTCAAAACAGAAACCTGATTTAGATGTATTATCGCAATATGAACAATACTGGCACGTTAATTATTGTGGCTGAACATGACAAACTTAGAAAATAATACTGATAATTGAAGAAGCTGATCTCAATACTGGTCCTTTATCTCCTTACATCGGCACTATTAACTTCCCAGGAATACGCCGGCTCCTCTGTCTTGTCAACCGGAACCTGGCACAGGGTGAAAATTGTAAATGAGGGTATTTACCGTATAGATTTTAATGACCTTTCATCCCTGGGACTGGAAGCAGGTAGTGAAATAGCCTTGTACAGCAATAACTATGGATTACTCTCATTTTATAATGATGACCCCCGTCCTGATGACCTGGTAAAAACAGCAATATATATTGAAAGAGGCCAGGACGGTATATTCAATGAGGGTGATTATATACTGTTTTATGGCAATTCAACACACAGGTGGAAATATGATTACAATGAGAAAGAGTATTTCTTCCAGAGGCATCATTATTCAGATACTGCCATATATTTTATTAAGCTCAATGAATTACCTCTTGAAATAAGCACTCGGCCCGAACCGGGAACAGCTAATAATACCTCGGAATATTCAGATTATCTCTTTATCCACGAGAATGAAGAAAAGAATATAATTAAGTCAGGCCGGGAATGGTATGAACCCTTACCCCCGGGCTTAGATTACCATATAGAACATGATTTGGACAGTTACGCTCTTGAAGAAGGGACAGGTCTGAATTACAGGATAAGTGTGCTCGGACGGTCGGATGATGAGTCGGTAATAAGATTAAATGATGGTGGCAAGGTAATAAGTTCCATCATGATCCCTGCTGTAAATATTTATAACTCATCCGGGATATATGCAAACTTGGTTACGGAATCAGGTGAAGTAGATCCTGTCAGCAGCAACCCCGACCTCTGCGTTACTTTTCATAATAACGGCAACATCACAGCTCTTGCATGGCTGGACTATCTCGTTCTGCAAACACGTATTGAAAATAATTATGTTCCATCATATCATGAACATTTTATAATACGTGACAAATCATCAATTCAAGAAGGTAAAATCACCAGGTTTAAACTTAAATCAGCTATTGAGAATATTAAAATATGGGATATTAGCCAGGCTTTGAATATAATAAATATACCTGCCGTTTATTCTGATGGGGAATATTCATTTGTATCAGCCACTGACAGTCTTAAAAAGTTTATAGCTTTCAGTACTGAGAACGTCATGAGGCCTTTTATTGAAGCAGAGCCGGTTGTAAACCAGGATCTTCATAAACCGGCTAAGTACGATATGATTATAATAAGCCATCCCCTGTTCTTTGATTATGCATCTGAGTTGGCGGATATACATTCATCCCATGATTCATATCAATGTCTGATAGTAAGCCCGGGTGAAATATATAATGAATTTTCAGGAGGTGTTCCTGACATAAGTGCCATAAGGAATTTTATCAGGATGGTATATACCAGGAATAAAACAGGTGAACGGCCGCTTAAACACCTTCTTTTATTTGGTGACGGTTCATACGAGAATAAAACCTTTCCACCCGATAATCCAAATTTTATTCCTACCTATCAGACACCTAACTCAAATGTAAAGATTCAGTCGTTTACCTCCGATGATTATTATGGTTTACTTGATTCAGGGGAGGGGGAATATACGGGTTATCTTGATATAGGCATAGGCAGGTTACCGGTATCTGATACCCTGCAGGCCAGGGCAATAATAAATAAGATAAAAGATTATTTAAGTACTGATAATCTGGGCCCCTGGCGAAATATTATAGCCATGGTTGCTGATGATGAGGATAATAATATTCATATGAACGACTCTGAGAATATTGCAGAATTAATAGAGAGCAAGGCACCTGCCATCAACATAGAAAAAATATACCTGGATGCTTACCAGCAGGTCACTACTATCAGCGGTCAATCCTATCCTGATGCCGCCAGAGCAATTAATGACAGGATAAATAAAGGCTGTCTGATATTTAATTATGCAGGTCATGGTAATGAGCTGGGCCTGGCCCATGAGAGGGTGGTCAGTATTGAAAATATTAATTCATGGTCGAATAAAGGTAAATACCCGGCTTTTGTTACGGCAACATGCGAATTCTCACGTTTTGAGGATATTCAAATACACCAGGGGACTGGTGAAATAACACAGAAATCATCGGCGGGGGAGCTTGTATTACTTAATCCTGAAGGAGGAGCAATTGCTCTTTTTTCAACTACGCGCATAGTTTTTGCCTCTGCAAACTATAACCTTGCTTCAAAACTTTATGAGAATGCATTCATGAAAGACACGAATGGTATGGGTCTAACCATGGGTGAGATTATGAGGCAGGCAAAAATAAACACAAGCGGGGAAAACAAAAGGAACTTCACCTTACTCGGTGACCCTGCCCTGAGGCTTGCCTGGCCATGGCACGGAAGGGTAGTAACAGATTCAATTAACGGTATCAATATTACGGCCTTCAATGATACAATAATGGGTCTCTCTGAATTGACAATAGCAGGTCATATAGAAGATAATTCAGGCAGCCTTGTGGAATCTTACAATGGTTACCTGTACCCCGGTCTATATGACAAAAAGCATGAACTAAAGACACTGGCCAATGATGGAGGCCAGCCTTTTAATTATATGGCCTGGGACAGGATATTGTTCAGGGGAAAAGCAGAAGTAGTTAAGGGCAGATTCAGATTCTCAATATTTATACCCAGAGAAATTGATTATTCTTTTGGTAAGGGTAAGATAAGTTATTTTGCCACTGACAATATTTCAGATCAGGCAGGATACTATAATGACCTGATCATTGGCGGGCTTAAAAGCTCAAGCCTGACAGATACTACAGGTCCTCTTATCCGGCTTTTCCTTAATGATACACTGTTCAGGAATGGAGGAATAACAGATACTGACCCTGTACTGCTGGCCCTTATCAGTGACCCCTCAAGCATAAATACCTCAGGGATGGGAATAGGACATGATATAGTAGCTGTAATTGATGAAGAATCAAATAGTTCTGTCATCCTGAATAACTATTATGAGAATGATCTCGGGACATATAAATCAGGAAAGATCACCTATCCTCTTACAGACATGGACAGAGGTGGGCATACAATATCACTCAAGGCCTGGGATAATTTCAATAATTCATCAACAGCTTCCCTTGTATTCATTGTAAGAGATGATAAAGGCATAGTAATGAACAAACTTATTAATTACCCGAATCCTTTTATTAACAGCACCCGTATAAGTGTTGAGCATAACAGACCTGATGAAATTATTGAAGTAACCATAAATATTTACAACCGTAATGGCGGGCTTGTAAGAACCATTAAAACAACAGACTCTGAAGGAGGCTACATGATAAAACCGGTGATATGGGATGGAAGGGACAACAAAGGTGCCAGGGTTGCTTCAGGTGTGTATATCTATACCGTCCGGTTTAAAACAGGGAAGAATGAATGTGCACTTAAGTCAGGTCGTATGATTATTTTATAGCGATCAGCACAATAAAGAGAACCTAAAAATGTTTATATATTTGCATGCGTAAATTCGATAATTAATGAAAACAAAACTGTTAATTGCCTGTATCATTCTGAGTATGTCATTTTCCTGGGTGGCAAAATCGCAGGATACTGATGAGCTGAATGCCATACAATATGTTGTGCCGTTCTTATTAATAGCCCCTGATTCAAGGGCCGGAGCCATGGGTGATGCAGGTGTTGCAACCACAGCTGACATATACAGTATGCACTGGAACCCTGCAAAATACGCTTTTATTGATGGTGAAGGAGGTGTAGGTATTTCATATTCACCATGGTTAAGAACGCTGGTACCTGATATCAACATCGCTTACCTTTCAGGATATTACCGGATTGATAACAAGCAGGTAGTAAGCACGAGCCTGCTATATTCAAGTCTGGGAGATATTCCTTTTACTGATGACTGGGGTAATGTTGAACGCAACTTCAGGCCTAACGAGTTTAGCCTCGATGCTGCTTATTCGAGGAAACTGAATGAGAATTTTTCAGGAGGTATAGCTTTCAGGTTCATATATTCTAATCTGACAGGTGGATTCCCTGCCGGTGGCACTGAGACCAAAGCGGGCATGTCTATTGCTTCTGATATATCTTTTTATTACGTTAATGATATCAGCTTAGCATCAAAAGATGCGACATTATCCTTTGGAACCAATTTTTCCAATATAGGTGCAAAGATGTCATATACAGATGAGAATGAACCTGATTTCATACCCATGAATCTGAGGCTTGGACCGGCACTTAATATTAAAATCGATAACTATAATAATATTGGTTTTGCCATTGACTTCAATAAGCTTCTTGTACCCACTCCTCCTGAATATGATGAGCTCACAGGAGAAATTGTTGCAGGCAAGGACCCTAATGTTGCTGTTCCGGTAGCAATATTCCAGTCTTTTTATGACGCTCCCGGCGGTTTTAAGGAAGAACTGAATGAGATAAGTTATTCATTGGGTGTTGAGTACTGGTACAATAACCAGTTTGCCATAAGGGGAGGATATTTCCATGAACATGCCAGCAAGGGTAACAGGAAATATTTCACTGCAGGTGCCGGTTTCAGGATGAATGTTTTTTCTCTTGATTTTTCATATCTGATGCCACTGGTGAATAATCACCCGCTGGCACGCACACTCAGATTTTCCCTTTCCTTTGATTTTGATGCATTCAGGAATATTAAACCTGCAGGTTAATGCATATACGCACAGGTCAGGGAATAGATTTTCATAAACTTATTACGGGGAAGCCTCTGTGGCTGGGAGGTATAAATATACCGTCTGATAAAGGTTGCCTGGCTCATTCTGATGGAGATGTACTGATACACGCTATATGCGATGCCCTGCTGGGGGCAGCAGGAATGAGAGACATAGGCTGCTACTTTCCTGATTCTGATGAGCAATATAAAAATATTGACAGCAAGATACTCCTGGGAAAGACCCTGGTATTAATTTCAGAAAAAGGCTTTAGCATCATTAACATTGACAGTACTGTTTGTCTTGAAAAACCAAGGTTATCAGAGTATATTGATAGAATGCGTGAATGCCTGGCCGGGATATGCAGTATTGAGAAAAGCTGTATTTCAATAAAGGCTACAACAACTGAAACAATGGGTTTTGCCGGTCGTGGAGAAGGTCTGATGGCCATTGCAAATGTATTACTCAAGAAAAAGGATTGATATTTCCATTAATCCGTGTTTATTTTAACTTTGTTCACTAACTAAATATAAATTATCAGCATAATGGAAAAAACAACCCTGGTACTGGGGGCCAGTTCCAAGCCTGACAGGTTCGCATATAAAGCTATCAGGAGCCTGCAAAGAAGAAATATACCTGTAATAGCCATCGGCAGGAAAGATGTTGACCTGGATGGTATTAAGATAAGGCAGGGCCAACCAACAGATATAGGTCCG
>DOZA01000102.1 GCA_003518245.1 Bacteroidales bacterium
TTGCAACCGTGCTACCTGCAGGCGATTCAACCGGTTCACGCTCAAACCTGGTCAGCAGGTTAAGATCCCCCTGCTTGAAATATCCTATTATCTGTGTAAAATCGCGATCAACAATGCCCTCGAAAGAAAAAGCTGCAGGAATAAATGCAAATTTAAATTCCTGGTCATCAAGGCTGATTGAACTTAATGGAATATTGATTGCACCCTGTTCTGGCACATCAAAAGTACCTGTCAGAACTGATTCATTTTCTGTGATATGCAGGTTCATTGACAAATAGATGCCCTCTACATTCATTATCGAATACCAGTTACCACTGATTGATTGTGAGATTAATGCCGGGGATAGAAATAACAGGAAAATTGCTGTTAATACTATCCGGCTAAGAAAAGTTTTTTTCATATCTGTCTGGTTTTATTAATAATATAAAAGTAGTGTGCTTAGATAATTTATGAACACACTACCAAATTTACATATTTAAAGACATGAAAAATAATGTATTGCTGCTCAGGTTGGTATTTTTATATCATTCGTGAGATTTTTGCATCTTATTAAAGAACAATCGTATCTTTATAATGTAAATAGATTATTACAACCATATAAATACAATCTGACATGAAACTTTTTAAAGCTCAGTTTTTATGCTTAATGGTTCTTTCTGTATGCCTGGTTTTTATATCATCATGCAAACAGTCTGATAGGGACCAGCAAGAAGAAAATGCATTTAGTTTTGCCTTTCTTACCGACACCCATCTGCAACCTGAGAGGAATGCAGCTGCTGGTTTTAAGCAGGCTATCGACACCGTAAACAGTCTGAACCCTGATTTTGTTATCACCGGTGGTGATCAGATAATGGATGCGCTGGGGCAGAATGAAGCTAGGGCAGACTCATTATATGATATGTATATTGAGATGTCCGGGTTGTTTAATATGCCTGTTTATAATACTATGGGTAACCATGAAGTTTTTGGCCTGTATGAGAGTAGTGGTATTGACTCCTCACACCCGCTTTATGGTGAGAAGATGTATGAGAAAAGGCTGGGGGAACGTTACTATGCCTTTAACTATAAAGGATGGCGTTTTTATATACTTGACTCGGTAGATGAAAGAGAGGAGGGAACAGGTTATTATGGTCATGTCAGCAGCGACCAGGTTGAATGGTTAAAGGAAGACCTGGAAAAAGTTGATCCCGGAACACCGCTGGCTATAAGCGTTCATATACCATTTATTACAGTGCAAACACAGCTGCATAGTGGATCAACAGAGGCTAATGGTGACGGCCTGGTGATAACCAATTCAAAAGAAGTACTGTCATTATTTGATAGCCATAATCTCAAATTAGTACTGCAGGGACACCTTCATTTCCTGGAAGATATATATGCAAATGGAGTACATTATATTACAGGCGGTGCAGTATGTGCTTCATGGTGGACCGGCCCCCGCGGTGATATGGAAGAAGGCTTCCTTCTGGTACATGTAGAAGGTGAAGATATTGACTGGGAATATGTTGATTATGGCTGGGAAGTAGCCGTGAATGAAGATTGACTTCGTCGAGCTCGAATCACTCCTCTGCCCGTTGTAGCTTCAGCGGAAGCGGGGCTGCCCTAACAACAAACTGGCGATTCTCGGTTAACGATTTAAGAAATTAAAATTTGAGACAGACTCTGTCCCGAGTATTCAAGGACGGGGTGTATGGATTGCTCGCCTTATCGGGCTCGCGATCCATTTGGAAGGTTCATTCAAAACAAAAAGCCGCATTGCTTCGCAATGAACGGTTTTTATTTTATAGCCCTCGCTCAAGCAAGCTTGGCTTGTGCTATAAAAATAAAAAGCCGGTCACGAGAGTGAACAGCTTTTTGTTTTGTGGGTAGTACTGGATTCGAACCAGTGACCCCCTGCTTGTAAGGCAGGTGCTCTGAACCAGCTGAGCTAACCACCCAAAATGCGAGTGCAAATATAGCCCAAATATTTAATTCATAAAAAAATATTATTTAAATATTGAAGCACCATGAACAAAACTGGTGCAATAGTCAGAAAAACAGGAATATAGCTGCCATGTTAAAAGTGCATGTACAGTATAAAATTCTTTAATTGATAAAAAATGATAAATTAAAATTCATGTAATACCAGATTTGTTTTTATGATTTGTGCATAAATTGTGAGTAAAGGGCACTTTATATCGATCACTGAATGCAACTTTATTCGTATTTTTCCTGTCAAAAGAAAGAAACACGTAGTTGAATAGAAATGATTTATGTTAATTGAGTAAATTAACTATTTTTATATATTAATAAGATTAATAAGCTTTATTAACTGGTAAAATGCTTAGAGTTTATTAATTAGTTTTTTATAATACGATATATAGTAACAGCAGACCTAACTAGATATGAGAAGTTACATCTTTAAACTATTACTGTCATTCTCAATCCTTATTTCTGGCGCAGTTTCCTTATCTGGTCAAACGACCTATACCAGCGCTGTATCAGGAACATGGAGTGACGGTTCTACATGGATCGGTGGTGTAGCACCAGGATCAACCGATAATGCAATTATTTCTGAAGGAACAATTGTCACCATCTCAGGCACAGATGCGATAATCAATGATCTGACCATAGAAACAGGGGCAGTGGTGAATGCTGAAAACAGGATACTTACCGTAAATGGAAAATTACTTGTTTATGGTACCTATACCTCGGAAAATTCTGATGCCAAGGACCTGTTCTTTAATGGGGATTCAATAGGCGGTACGGGATTTATAAAGACCGATTTTGCCAACAAAGAAATTGCTATAAGTGCAAATACAGTCATACTGCCTTCAAGCGATATGAAAGTGTATGGAAAAATAAGCCTGGGCAGTGACGTAACAATTACAAATAAGGGAAAAATTGAAGTTACCGAAGATATTAACGGTGCCAGTGCCACAACTTCAATATGGGTAAATTCAAATAATTCATACCTGGTCGCCGGATCCTTTCCCATGGCAACCGGTATACTCAATGCCTCTTTGCCAGGTAATACCGTAGAGTATAATAAGCTAGGTGACCAGACTCTTAAATTGCCATCTGCTTCAATATACCATAACCTTGTATTCAGGGGCTCGGGTAATAAGACTTTGCCTGGGGCCATCGTGGTCAACGGAAATATAGAGATCTATAATTCAGCAATACTCCAGGGCAATAATTTCAATATTGATATAAAGGGTGACTGGACAAACTATTCAGATTTTGTGCCCGGTACGGGTCGAGTATCCTTTACCGGTACAGTAGACCAGGTCGTTGAGAACCCAATGATTGAACGTTTCTATAACCTGAGGCTGTTTAAAAGCTAAGGGGAACTGGTACTTGAAAATGATATTATTGTAGAGAATGTTCTTTCAATGCTTACAGGGGTAATTAATACCTCCAGTAATAAACTCACCCTGGGAACAGGAACAGCTACCGGTGACCTCGGTGCCCTATCTTATTTCGGGGGATATATCAGGGGAACCTTCGAGAGATGGATAAATAACACCGGATCACATGATTTTCCTGTAGGAGATATGAATGCGCAGAGGCTATTAATAAATATCAACGGTCTTAGCTCAGGTGGTACGCTCCTGGCTGAATTCAGTGGTGATAACCCGGGTGATGCAGGCCTGCCACTTGATGACGACGGAACAACAGTGTATAATACTTTTTCTGAAGGATACTGGTCCCTGGATATGGCCAATGGGTTTGTCCTGGGAGCATCCAATAATTATAGCCTGCAACTTTACGGTACTGGATTTACCTCCTTTGCAATAAATGATAGTACACGTATCATTACACGTGCAGATGGATCGGCTGACTGGATGGCTGAAGGTGCACACCTGGCTGGAAGCGGGGTTACGGCCAGAAGGGCTAACCTGGAAACACTTCCCGCACACTTTGCTTTCGGGGATACAACAAATTGTACAAAGCCTGTTACTTCAGCTATAACAGGAGCAGCTGATGTATGCGCGGGTGAGAGTGCAGTAGCTTACTCTGTAACAGATAACTCTCCAAATACATATACATGGACCATAACTGGAGGAGTACAGGCATCGGGTGGTAATACTAACAGTATAACAGTTAACTGGAATGCCTCACCTACCGATAATGCCAGTGTATCAGTGGTGGAATCAAACACATGTACAAACGGGTTTAAGGTTGTGCTGCCGGTAACAGTACACTCTGTACCCCCGGAGTCAATTACAGGAAAAACGAATGTGCCAGACAATTCAGCAGGTGTTACATATTCAGTTCCTGCAAGGTCGGGATATACATATTTGTGGACCATCACAGGAGGAGCACAGGCATCAGGAGGTAATACAAACAGTATAACTGTTGACTGGGGTGCCGCCGGAACAGGTAATGTATCGGTGGTAGCCGAACTACCGGGTTGCCCGCAGGCACCGGCTGTGAACCTTGCAGTAAAAATATATGATGTTATTGAAAGTATTCAAACAGGGAACTGGAATGATCCGGATACCTGG
>DOZA01000202.1 GCA_003518245.1 Bacteroidales bacterium
CACACCATCGCAGGAGGCAGCCTTAGCCTATAAAATTAGCGTATAACCCTCCTTTTTTGTAAATTGCATTTTACTGATTGATGAGGAGTATTGAGTAAACCGAAAGTCATATTTTGCACTTACCGGAACGTTTTTTAGAATATATAAAGCTTATTTAAAAACTATACTATTATCTATGAACAAGACTAAAACAGGCAGGAGAGAATTTATCAGGAAAACTACTGCTGCAGCAATTGCTTTTACTATTATTCCGAGACATGTTCTTGGTGGCAGGGGATATATTGCACCCAGTGATCAGCTTACAAAAGGGATAATTGGTGTAGGGGGTATGGGCAGGGGTCACATAGCATATGAAGGAACAAGGGTTCTTGCAGTATGCGACGTTGATAAGGAACATCTGAACCTTGCACTTGAGATGACGGGTGAAGGTGTTGATGTATATCATGATTTCAGGGATTTGCTCGCACGACCCGATATTGATATCGTTCATATAGCAACACCACCACACTGGCATGGTATAATAGCAAAGATGGCTGCTGAAGCAGGTAAGGATATCTGGTGTGAGAAACCAATGACACGAACTATAGGCGAGGGGATAGAGGTTGTTAAAGCAGTAAATAAGTATGGCAGAATATTCAGGTTGAATACATGGTTCAGGTTTAAAGACCAGTTTTATGGACTGGGTACTACCGTCAGGCCTCTGAAGAAACTGATTGACAGTGGTGTGCTGGGTTGGCCACTGAAGTTTACTGTAAGTGGCATAACAGGTTATGACTGGAAATTTTACTGGAGTGGTCAACATAACCTTAAGCCTGTACCGGTGCCTGATAATCTGGACTATGATTTCTGGCTGGGCCCGGCTCCTTATAAGCCTTATAATCCTGAAAGAGTGCACTCCAAGTTCAGGGGGTACTGGGATTATGATGGAGGAGGACTGGGCGATATGGGCCAGCATTATCTTGACCCTGTTCAATATATGCTTGGAAAAGATAGTACCAGTCCCGTTTATATTGAAGTGGACGCTCCTCAGCAACATTATGATGCAGTGGGATCATGGAAAAGGATAGAGTATACATATGCTGATGGCTGTAAGATAATCCTTGATGGTGCAAATGCAGATAAAGATGCAGCTTATATTGAAGGACCGCATGGAAAGGTTTTCAAGGGATTTCGTTCCACAATACCAGATATACAAAAGCTGGTTGAAAGCCTTCCGGAGCCTGAACCTCAAATTACTACCTTCAGTGAATCTGTATTATCAAGGAATAAATTTGCCCTAAATGAAGCGAATGGCCACAGGTCAGCTACTTTAGTCAACCTGGGAGTGGTAGCAGTACGCCTGGGTCGTAATCTCGAATATGATCCCGTTAAACAAAGGTTTGTTGATGATGAGGGAGCAAACAGGTTAATTTATCAGCCAATGAGAGGCCCATGGACAATATAATATATGATAAAATGAAACGATTGAAAAAAGCAGTTATAACATCTTTTCTTATTCTGGGATCAATATTTGTATATGCCCAGGATCAGAGAACAACAGGTACAAAGGTAGCCGATCTGCTTGCACGAATGCCGGTAAATAATATCGTTGACCTAAAAAAGCAGATGCAGGAGATGAGTACTATGGGTGCTGAAGGAAGGAGACTGATTATTGATATGATAGTTACACCTGGGAGTGGTGATGATACAAGAGCAAGGTTTGCTATAGAAAGTTACTCAAGATACCTGTCAGAATACGGGCATGAAAAGGAAAAATACGCATGGGAAGATGATTGTATTGAAGCTATTTATTCTTCAGGCTATCCTATGGTGAGATCTTTCTTCCTTTCTCAGCTAAAGTATTTTGGTACAGAGAGGTCAGTTGAATTTGCATCGGGATTCCTTACTGATAAGAATATGTGTGAACCGGCAGTGGCCGTGATAGCTTCCTGCAATTCATATGAAAAAGAGGATATCCTGGCGATGAGCCTGCAGATTGAATCATTACCCTGTGCTGCCTCGGTTATGAATGAACTGGCAAAGATGAAATCTTCTAAGGCAATTAAGGAATATATATCATGGTATCTTGGTGGCGATAAAGATATTAAGGCCGCTGCTCTTAACGCTATGGCTGAGAGTGCCCATGAGAGTGCATATAAAACCCTGGTTTCAGCAGCTACTGCTTTATCCTATCAGTGGGACCCAACAGGAGCCACAGCATCTCTTGTACAGTATGCCAGAAATGTTGGTGATAAAGGAGATGAAAGAACAATGGAAAAAATTTGCAGGGAGGTTTTTAGCTATGGAACTATACAATATAAAATAGCTGCACTGGAAGCCCTGGTTTATTTTAAAGGGTATGATGCTCTTGGATATCTACTGTCAGGATTCATGGATGGCGACCTGGAATACAGGAAAGCAATACTGAACCTGTCTATGGATATACCGGGTAAGGCAGCTACAAGAAAATGGATTGCCTTGTTGAGTGATGTGGATGAAGAGAGGAAAGCAGAAATAATCAGGATGCTGGGTGAAAGAGAAGATATAACAGCTACAGCAACAATAAAACGTTCTCTTT
>DOZA01000396.1 GCA_003518245.1 Bacteroidales bacterium
TTGAATAATATGGTCTTACAATGCCTGCTAGTTATCTGACAGACCCTCTTGTTGATTTCACTGGTGCAACCCCTCAGCGTGAGCTTATAGGTGACCAGAAATGGATTGCTATTTTCCCGATTGGAACTGAGGGATGGGCTGAAGTTAGGAGATCAGGGTATCCTGTTTATGTGGATACCACAGAACCTGTTGGGTCTCTATTTCCGGGGAAAGGTACAATAAAAAGACTGCCTTATCCTCATACTGAATAGACTGATAATCCTGAGAATTATAATGCAGCACTGGCTGCACAACCAGGAATTATAGATGAGAAATTCGGAGCAGGTGTGTGGTGGGACGTGAACTAGCAAGTTTCTTTTTATAAATTAAATTTTGGTTTTAGAGTAATTTTAGGGAAGAAGTAGAAGAATTATTCTTCTGCTTCTTTTTTTGTCCCAAATGCAAATTCATATACTCTTTTGCTAACTATACACTTAGACTGGGGCGCTTTGTTATAATTAAAATGTAATACCTTATAATATTAAATGATATAAATATTTAATATGAAAGAGAAAATAACTATTAAATATGAAAATGATACTGTCTTTTTTCGTTATATTATTTTTCATATTTTTAGGTGAAAAATTACATGCAAGGATAAAATAATACATATTTTCGCAAATATTGTGATAGACATCAGCCACATGATATAGTATATTTGATATATTGCGATTTTGTTACAAAAAGTAACTGGCAATGGAACCTATGTATTTTAAAGTACCAAGACAAAAGGAGGAAACTGTAAGGGTTGAAAACTGGGACCTGCCATATTTCTATGAACCCATACATTTCCATGAAGAGTGCCAGCTGACATATATTATTGAAAGCACAGGCATGATACTGGTAGGAGATAAACTTGACAGGTTCAAAAAAGGAGAAATCTATCTGATCGGGAAAAACCTTCCTCATGTTTTTCGTAATAGTGAAAGGTATTTTGAAGAGGATTCTGTATATCGCGCACGTGCTATTTCTATATTTTTCAGCTATGATTCAATTACTGAATTATTGAATTACATTCCTGAATCCTTCAATATTCAAAAACTGCTTGAAAATTCTTTTTATGGCATCAAGTTGTCTAGAGAGGATGCAAAGTTAATAGCCCCTTATATAAAGAAGATGCCGCATATTGAGGGCTTTGACAGAGTGCTTGAACTTCTGAATATCCTGGGTATGATTGCCAAAAAGAAAGAATTAAAACTTATTTCTTCAAAGACGATTTTAATAATGGATGAGGAAGATAATAAGAGACTAAATAAAGTTTTTGAATATATTATGCAGAACTTCCGTGAACATATAAGTCTTGATGATGTGGCTGCTCTTGTCTATATGACACCAACATCATTCTGCCGCTATTTTAAACTCAGAACTCAAAAGACTTTTTCAGGCTTCCTTACCGAGGTAAGGATTGGAAATACATGTAAATTACTGTCAAAAAGTAGTTGTAATGTAGCTCAAGCTTGTTATTCAAGTGGATATAATAATATATCTAATTTTCACAGACATTTCCTGAATGTTACCGGTATGACACCAAACCAGTATCGAAAAAATGTTCTTAAGACCAGTAAAGTTAAACTCTCTCCCTCATATTCTTAGAATTTCTGCCATTATTACCTAAGATTGTATACTTATTGGATAATATCATGGTATCTTATCATATTTATAATTCATAATTTTAAGTATTCATACGAATAAATTGATCGCTCTTACGATAGAATATAGCTCATACTGACAGTAAATTTATTAACATGGGAAATCATTCGGAAGTATACCATAAGAAGTTAAGTACATTCATTATGGGAGACAACCCGGAAGTTATGTTAATTGGATCAGCAATGTTTTGATTTTTTCGAGCGCATTGAAAACCTGGTGAGATACGGCAGATCTTATTAAAATAGTGCTAATTGGAAAAGAATATATACATTTTTGATAATATACTAATGTTAACCATCATGATTGGGTTTTAATTTTACTGTAGCAATTATATTGAATAACAAATTGAATTATTTGATTGTTATATGTATTTTTTTAGAATAAGTTAATAGTTTTTTCATATTTGAACTGTAATAAGAAAGGATTATTTTACATGCTATATGTATTTTATTTAATCATGCAAATATCATAATTAAAAAATTATTAATGTGAGTCTATTCCCAGATGCAAAAATTTTAGATATTGATCTTACAAGTGGGCAGGTAATCAAGAAAACGGTTCCGGGTAATATTTTCCGTCTCTATCCTGGTGGTTCAGCACTTGGATTATATTTAATTCTTCAGGATATGCCGGCCAAAGTTGATCCGCTTGCTCCTGAAAATATGCTTGTTTTCTCCGTAGCTCCATTTACCGGATTAAATATTAGTGGTTTAAGCCGTATGGTAGTTACTACTAAAAGCCCTCTTACAGGGACTATCGGTGATAGTCAGGGTGGTGGTTTTTTCCCTGTATATCTTAAAGGGAATGGCTATGATGCTGTTGTTTTCAGAGGTAAATCTCCAAAACCGGTTTATGTCTATGTTAATGAAGATCAGGTTGAAATCAGGGATGCTTCTAAAATGTGGGGAAAGGTAACAGGTGACGCTGAAGCTTTATTAAGGGAAAATCTTGGTGATGATAAAGTAGAAATAGCACAGATAGGCCCGGCAGGTGAGAACCTGGTAAGCTATGCCAGTATAATAAATCACTGTAACCGGGCTAATGGTCGCAATGGTACAGGAGCAGTAATGGGATCAAAAAACCTTAAAGCTCTGGTAGTGAAAAAAATAATTAATACTAAGCCTTTTGACCCCGAGGCATTTAAACCTCTGGCTAAGTCGGTAAAACAAAAACTTGAAGAGAATGAATGTGTTGCCGGTCTGGGAGAATTTGGAACCGATGGTGATCTTGAAGGGTTTAGTGATGATGGCTTCTTACCTACAAGGAATTGGAATACCGGATATTTTCCGGAAGGAGCAAAAGCAATTACCGGAACTACAATGTCAGAGACCGTCCTGAAAAGTCGTGATACATGCTATGCTTGTGCAGTAAGGTGTAAGAGAGTAGTAGAAATACCGGGCCTTGTTGATCCACTTTATGGAGGACCTGAATATGAAACATGTGGGACATTTGGATCTTATTGTTGTATTAATGATCTGCCAACAATATGTCGTGCAAACCAATTGTGTAACATGTTTGGTATTGATACAATATCATGTGGAGCAACTATTGCCTTTGCAATGGAGTGTTATGAAAAGGATTTGATTGATACCAAAGATACAGGAGGATTAAACCTGAGTTTTGGGAATACAGAAATTATTGAACCATTGATCAGGATGATTGCCAGGAGAGAAGGTATAGGAGATTTGCTTGCTGATGGCAGCAAGAAAGCAGCTTTTAAGATTGGTGGAGGAGCTGATGAATTGAGTATTTCAGTCAAAGGTCAGGAATTACCTGCTCATATGCCCCAGTATAAGCCTGCTGTCGGGCTTATCTATGCAGTGAATCCTTTTGGTGCTGATCACCAGTCAAGTGAGCACGATACCTTTTTGATTATGCCTGAAGATAGCATTGAACGAAAGAGACTGGCTCAAATAGGTACGACTGCTGAATATGATAATCCATTCGTTATTGATGATGATAAAGTTA
Source organism: Bacteroidales bacterium (assembly GCA_003518245.1). Lineage (GTDB taxonomy): Bacteria > Bacteroidota > Bacteroidia > Bacteroidales > VadinHA17 > UBA9300. The sequence continues at coordinate 3,658 of DOZA01000396.1, forward strand.
GGTTTGCTTTCGATTCACAATGTTATTTTTCCGTTCTTGATACTCTGTGTCTTTGTCAGTTTGTATGGGGCCCTTCATGGGAATTATATGGGCCAGATGATATGATAGAACTCTGTAAAAGTGGATTAGGATGGGAAACTTCACTATTTGAATTAATGAGAGTTGGTGAAAGGAGAATTAATATGATGAGATTCTTTAATGCCAGGGAAGGATTTACTAAGGAAGAAGATATATTGCCGGAAAGACTTTTTAAACCATTATTAGATGGCCCGTCAGAAGGCGTTCAGTTAGATAAAGAGAAGTTTTATAAAGCCAGAGATCTTTATTATTCTTTTGCTGGCTGGGATATGGAGTCAGGGAACCCGACTGAGAGCACATTAAGAAAGTTATCGCTTGGCTGGTTGCTGGATAAATAATTTTTATGAATATTTTACTTAATGATACTACAATTGAGATTCCAGATGATTATTGCCTTAAAGATCTTCTTAAATTGAAAGGATACAGAAGAGCTGCAGTAATAATCAATGATAAGCATATACTTATCAGTGAATATGAGAGAGTAATTCTAAAGAATAATGATGTAGTAAAGATTGTGAGAATATCTGGAGGAGGTTAATTAAGATTGAGAATTGGAGAAATATAGACCACGGTTTATGATTTAATCAGCAAATAATAACAAATATTTATNNAATCACTGAAGAATAACAAATATTTATCAAATGACTACACTAAGAGGTTCATATTCCGCACTTATAACGCCAATGACGGATGATCAGAATATTAATATTGATGGCTTAAAGGAGAATATTGAGTGGCAAATTGAGAACGGAATAAAAGGTATATGTGTAACAGGTAGTACAGGTGAGTTTGCAAGTCTTACCAGGGAAGAACGACTTGAAATTGCTGAAGTATCAGTAGCACAGGTGAATGGCCGGATACCATGCATAGTTGGTACAGCATCAGAATCAACAAAGGAAACGATTCTTTATACAAGGCACGCACAGGATATAGGTGCGGATGGGGTACTTATTATTAGTCCTTATTATTGTAAACCTTCCTTTGAGGATATCTTTCTGCACTTTAAAGCTATTTCTGAAGTTGTTGATATTCCGATTATGTTATATAATAACCCGGGACATTCAGGCGTTGATATGAGCCCGGAGTTAATTGTAAGATTATCCAAACTTAAAAATGTTGATTATATTAAGGATGCATCCGGTGACCTGAGAAGAGTAGCGGATATAAAAAGACTTTCAAATGGAAACATAGCGATTTTCTGTGGTGGAGAAGATCTTGCCTTACAGAATTTCCTTCTGGGAGCTACTGGTTGGATTTGTGTGTGTGGAAATATTGTTTCAGAAGTCGCAACCAATTTATTTGAATTAGTAAATCAGAATAAGCATGAAGAAGCCAACGAGTTGTTTGAAAAATACTACCCACTTCTGGATATGCTGGAGAATTCACCAAAGGCTATTCAAATAGTAAAAAAATCACTTGAATTTATGGGACTTCCGGCAGGACCATGCCGTTTCCCGAGACAACCTTTGAGTAAGGAAGAATCGGATAGCCTGAAAATACTGCTGAAAGAACTTGAAATCATTTAGGATTTATAATAAAAAAGATACAAACTTGTTGGATGAGGGTGTATTGAAGTTTGAAACCTATTATTTAAATAGAGAAAGAAGTGGGCTCCCCTGTCTCGCTGGACCCGCTTATTGAGGCTTCAAATGAAGTAATAGAATTTTTTAATAAGGATTAATATTTCTTTCAAAAGATTTCAAAACAAAACATAAAAATGAATTATAACAAACTTGTATTACGGTCTGCTCTTGTTTGGTTTCTCAATATTGTTGTCATTATGAGTGGGTTTGCCCAGCATGTTAAGACACCGGTAACTGAATCCTGGAAGAGCTTTTCTGAAAATAAGAAGCAATCAATATTTTCCGGCTTGGAATGGATGACTATCGGTCCCGTAATAAATTCTGGAAGAGTAGAATCAATTGATGTAGTCCCTGGTAAACCGGGTATTATTTATGCAGGTTTTGGTTCTGGTAATTTATGGAAAACATGCAATCATGGATTCTCTTGGGAGCCAATATTTGATAATAATCCCGGATATAGTATTGGTGATGTATGCATTGCCCCCTCCAATAGTGAAATAATATATCTTGGAACCGGAGAAAACCTTAGGGCAAGGAGAGGGCATACTTTTGCAGGGGCAGGTGTATACCGGTCTCAGGATGGGGGCAAGATATGGGAATCTCTTGGACTTGAAAATACATATCATATTGGCAGGGTGGCTGTTCATCCTGAAAACCCCGATATTGTTTTTGTCGCAGCCCTTGGTCATTTTTATTCACCTAATCCTGAAAGAGGTTTGTTTAAAAGTACTGACGGGGGGAAAAAATGGAAGAAAGTATTGTACATTAATGAGCGTACAGGAGCTAATGATGTCATTTTTGCACCTGGTAATCCCGATATCTTATACGCCAGCACCTGGCAATGCAGCGAAGCAATAGGTGGTCCTGGCGGAAGTGTTTACACGAGCACTGATGGTGGTGATACGTGGTTTGAGATTAGTAATGGATTGCCCCGGGGTGAGATGAACGGGAGAACCGGCCTGGCTGTTTCATACCAGGACGCTGATCTGGTATATGCATTAACCGACAACCTGAACCGGGAATTCGATGAGGGCACTGCCGTGTTATACATAACAGTGAATGGAGGTGATTCATGGAGCAAAACACATGAAGGAGGTCTTAATATTTTCAGCACCTTTGGCCATGTGTTTACCGATTGTTATATAAATCCGTTAAATGATAAGGAAGTATATCTTCTGGGAATATCAATCCTGAAAACATCTGATGCCGGTAAAACATTTACACAGCTCAGAGGCGAAATCAACAATATTGTTCCGAGTCCGGCTAATTTCTTCCACGTTGATCATCATGACATGTGGATAAATCCTGAAAACCCTGATCATATTATCGTAGGGAATGACGGTGGTCTGTATATATCATATGATAAATCAGCTTCATGGTTCAGGTATAATAATATCCCGGTTGGGGAGTTCTACTTCATTCGGACTGATAACGATGACCCATACAGGATTTATGGTAGTACCCAGGATGATGCAGCGGTAATGGGGCCGGC
>DOZA01000006.1 GCA_003518245.1 Bacteroidales bacterium
CAATGTTTATTGAACCAACAGCAGCTGTAGATATTATTCAAGGCCTCAATAAATACCTCGATTATTATAACTTCAAATCGGCTTCAGAGCTGACAGGTACTCTCAATATTTAAATTTTATACCTGCTTTTTATTATTCTTAAAATTATTTATTTTTATGGCCTGTATATTATAAAATACTAAAATTTATTACCGTATTATGAATAAAAACTTACATATTGATAGTCTCGACAGGAAGATACTGGACATAATTACCAAGAACGCCAGGATACCCTATCTTGAAGTAGCCAGGGCATGTGATGTTTCAGGGGCAGCTATACACCAGAGGGTGCAGAGATTGATTAAATCAGGTGTGATAAAAGGCTCGGAATTTAAAGTTGATCCTATCGCGGTCGGATTTAAAACATGTGCATATATCGGTATTTTTCTTGAACATCCCGGTCACTATGAAAAGGTTATTGAAAGATTCAAAAAGGTGCCGGAAATAATTGAGTGCCACTATACTACAGGCAATTATTCATTGTTCATTAAAGTTTATACAAATGATAATGAACACCTGCGTGATGTGCTGATAAACAGTATTCAGAATATTGAGGGTGTTACACGTACCGAAACCCTTATATCCCTTGAAGAATCAATAAACAGGCAGATACCTGTGCTTTCACAAAAAGAACAATAAACTTCGGTGAAAGATACAGGCAAAAGCAGGGGCGACAGGAATGGTCCTCAATAACTTTTATCTAATCTTCTGTTATGTTTTCAGTTCTTATTCGTCATTAGGTTGCAGACAGTTAAATTTTAAAACCATGAAATGATGAAAAGAATTATTACACCACTTTTATTATTTGTATTTACAATTTCATTAAATGCCCAGAGCTCAATCGACAGGCTTTTCGACAGATACCAGGGTGTGGATGGATTTGTAACAGTTACAATATCAGGAAATTTCCTAAAGATGCTCGGTCAATTTGATGATGATGATGAGTTTCTTAAACATTCTGATAAGTTTACCGTTATACGTATACTTGCTCAGGAAGATGATGATATGGAAGTTGATAACTTCTATGACCTGGTCATTGACGAGATTGATAAGGGAGGATATGAAGAGGTGGTAAGGATAAATTCTTCAGATGCAGATGTGAAGATAATGGTTAAGGCTGATGGAAATATCTTCTCTGAATTCCTGCTCGTGGCCGGTGGAGATGATAATGCAATAATCCAAATTAAAGGAAAATTGACTCAAAAGATGATAGAGGAAATATCGGAATCAATTAATGATGATAATATATTTGGATTGAGATAAGGTATTTATTCATTAAATTTATAACCTGGTTTATAACCAAGAATTTATTATGACCAGGAAGGAGTTCGAAACTGATATTATACCTTTGAGTCGTAACCTGTACCGCTTTGCCTTCCGCTTCCTCTCAAACAAGGAGGAAGCGGAAGATGCAGTTCAGGAGATTTTCCTTAAGCTCTGGAAAATGCGCGACAAACTGTCTGGTTACAATAACATCCAGGCTTTTATAATGACATTAACCCGTAACCATTGTCTTGACAGACTAAGAAAAAAGAAAATGGATTCTTTAGATGATACCATGATAGAAAATAACAGGACCTCTGACATGAATTCTGAACTCAGTATGGAGCGCATAGAGAACTTCAGGATAATTAGCGGTATAATAGATAGCTTGCCGGAAAACTACCGTTCCGTGATTCAACTACGTGATATTGACGGGTATGAGTATGCAGAAATATCTGAAAAACTGGGCGAGGATATAAGTAATCTCAGGGTTATCCTTTCCAGAGCAAGAAAAATGGTTAGGGAACAACTAAAAAAAAAGAACTATGAATTGGTCAGTGCTTAGAACATTGCTCGGTAAATATTATGGTGGAGTATCTTCAAGAGAAGAAGAAAAGCAAATGCTTGATCTTCTTAATCAAGAAGACCTCCCCGGGGAATTTTATGAGGATAAAATACTTATTACAGGTATGCATGCCGGAGAAGAGATACCTGAACCTTCTACTGACCTGGATAAAAGGATTTTATCCGCTATCAATAAATCTGAAAAAGAGAAGAGAATAATTCATGGTAGCAGACGTTTATACAGCTTTGTATCAGTAGCAGCAAGCATTATCATAATAATAGGCTTCTGGTTTATATTTGATAAAAAGAACCATTTGAAGGATACTTACCAGGATCCTCAACTGGCATATAATGAAACTATTGAAGTGCTTTACAGGGTGTCCTCTAACCTTAATAAGGGAAGAGATCAGATCAATGAGCTGTCCCTGATTGGTGAAACAAGATCAAAATTAGGCCTTATTACTGATTCAAGAGAAACCATCAGGCAGGAATTAAATGCACTTAAGTATATCGAATCCAGCATTGAAATGCTGGATCTAACTAATAATAAGTAAAATGCATTGATAATATAAATATACCATAATAATGAAAAGATCAATTCTTGTACTGGGAATATTTTTGATGTCGATTTCGGTATTTGCACAAAGGAATCCAATCGATTCATTCTTTGAAAAATATTCAGGTAAAGACGGTATTACAACGGTTTTTATTTCAAGTAAAATGTTTAGTATGATGGCAGGTATTGACCTGGATGATGAAGAACTGGAAGATGTTTTGAATAATCTTAAATCAATACGTATACTGACTGTTGAAGATTCTACCCTTAATAAAACATTAAATTTCTATAAAGAGCTGGAAAAAGACCTTAATCTGAATGATTATGAAGAGCTTATGGTAGTTAAGGAAAGCGGTAAGGATCTCAAATTCCTGGTTAAGGAAAAAGGGAAAAGAATAGATGAGCTTCTGATGATAGGAGGGGGACCAGGTCAGAATGTACTTATTTCAATTAAGGGCGACCTGGATTTGCAAAATATTACCAGTATAAGCAAGACTATGGGGATTGAAGAACTGCAGGATACTGTAAAATATTGATTATATGAAATATATTGTTTACAGTTTGCTTGCGCTGATCCTTATTTCTGTTTACTCTTGCTCGGATAAACACAGGAATGATGATGTCTTCACCGAGTTTGAAGGTGAAAATGGAGTATATATGGTTAAACTTCCTCCTGCACTGTTTATGGCACTGATAGGCATGGAAGGAAATGATATAGATACCGAAGATATAGGTGAAATTAACCTCGTTAAACTGCTTGTTTACAGCCGTGAGAACAGTACTGAAGAAGATACCAATGAGATGATGAGAAGAATAAAAGGCAAAATGAATGACTTCGAATATGAGAATATTCTGGGGTTTAATTCAAGCAATGCTTATGTATCAGTCTATATACTTGATAATGAAGAGTATGTAAGTAATCTTATGATATTGTTCAAGGAAAATGAGTCACTGGTTTGTATGGGCCTGTCAGGTAAGTTGAATGGTAAGGAGGTCTTTAAATTTGCTAACAGGGTTGAATATGACAAACTCCGCAATTTTATTGAGGAGAAATAAATTTGCCAGACCATGGTCTGATTTCAGATTCTAACTTTGTATATTCAATAAGGCATATTGTCTGACTGTAAATTTATATCCCATCTTTTGATTTTATGGACAATAATTCTACATTAGCATAACAAATTATTATGTTATGATACGAAATTTAAGAAAAACCCTGATACTTATAATGGTGCCATTGCTGGTTTTTACCTGCCAAAAAACCAAGGCACAGGTTGAGACTGATTTCTTCAAGGCTGGCATCAACGATGGGATGATGCTTATGGAAGCATATATTACGCCATATGTAAATGCTTTTGGTGCAGGTTTCAATTCTGCTTGGTATAATACTGCCAGGACTCATAAACCCGGAGGTTTTGATGTTACATTAAGCGTCAGTGCAGGTTTTGTACCTAATAATGCAAAGGAATTTGATCTTGCCGATTATGATTTCTCCAGGCTCGAACTGGTGAACCCTTCAGGCATTACAACAACACCTACCATTGCAGGCTCAAAAGAAGATGGTCCCATGCTTCATGTCGTGGAAGAAGTACCCGGGTACCCTGGTAATGAAATTGAACTTGTCAGTTTTAATTCGCCCCGGGGAACAGGTTTTGGTATAATACCGGCACCTATGCTGCAGGCAGGTATAGGATTACCACTCTCTTCTGAGATAAAGATCAGGTATATTCCCAGCACACCTATCGATGAAGGATTTCTAAAGCTTATGGGCGGCGGAATAATGAAGAGTATTTCCGAACATATTAAAGCATTAAACCTGCTGCCAATCAATATTTCAGCATTTGCCGGGTATAATAAGCTGAGCGGGACCCTGCCTGTCAGTATTCAACCTGATACTGATGTGAATTATGATATCTATACCTTTTCTGATTTTAATGACCAGTCTTTCAATATTGATGTAACAAGCTGGAACGTATCTCTTGTAGGATCGGTTGATATACCACTGGTTACAGGATTTGCAGGTATTGGATATGGTAAGACAGTTACAACAATGGATTTAGATGGATATATACCCCTTCCTACCGTAGATCCTGCAATCTCAACAACAGAACCCGTTTATACTGATGACGGTGTTGTTGAAAAAGTGGATGAAATAAAAACAGAAAACTACTCCGGACTGAGAATTAATATTGGTGGCAAGCTGAAACTGGGAGTGTTTACAATACATGCTGATTATACTTACGCCAATTATAATGTCTTAACTGCCGGCATAGGCGTCTCATTCCGTTAGCAGACCGATTATAAGTCAGGCTTGCCAGGATCTGGTTCACCCTGATGTTGAGTTTTAGCATAATATACCAGTGCAGGTTTTCATCGATTCATGACCTTGGCTCATGGACTTCTGGACCTCTGCTTACCCTTTTCCAACATTTCAGAATAGCTTCATTCCATTCCTAAACCATTTTCACTATTTTTGCAGTTCAAAACAAATCACTTGCCGTGAAAGACAATAAAGCATTAATACAAAACAAATACAGGGCTCTTCTCAGGGCATCAACGAAAATTGTGGAGGGCAAGGACGATCAAAGAAAAGTAAGAAAGGCACTGGAATTGCTTGTTAAATGCCTCGGGGATGAAAAAACAATTACAGGCGAATCATCTGTGGTACATGCACTTTCGGTTGCAAGAATAGTGGTTGAGGAAATGGGTCTTGGACTTACATCATTGATAGCTTCTATTTTGCATGGCTGTGCCGGCAAGGATGATTTTAATGATAAGGAAATAGAAGATTTCTTCGGAAATAATGTTTTGAAGATCCTCGTAGGACTGGCAAACATTGAAAATATAGAAACAACCAGGTCAACATATCAGGCTGAGATCTTCCTTAAGCTCATTCTCAGTCTTGCTGATGATATCAGGGTGATATTGATTAAACTGGTTGAACGCCTTGAATATATGAGGAGGCTGGATGGAGCAAAGGTTGATGTCAGACTGAGGCTTGCTTCTGAGTCATATTTCCTTTATGCGCCCCTGGCTCACCGACTAGGATTGTATAAACTCAAATCGGAAATGGAAGACAGGGCAATGATGTACCTTGATCCGGCAGCTTACAGGGCTATAGAACAAAAACTAAAACAGACAACATCTTCACGTAACCGCTTAATACGTGATTTCTCCACACCCCTAAAAGAGGAGTTGGACAAGCTAAAAACCAGATATGAAATAAAAGGCCGTACTAAATCTATTCACTCTATCTGGCAGAAAATGAAACGACAGGGGGTTGAATTTGAGGAGGTTTATGATGTATTTGCAGTAAGGATTATTCTGGATACAGAAAAAGAAAAGGAAAAAGCTGAATGCTGGCATGTATATTCTGTTGTAACCGATATGTATCAGCCCAATCCAAGCAGATTGAGAGACTGGATATCAGTGCCTAAGTCAAATGGATATGAATCATTGCATACAACAGTAATAGGTCCAAGGAACAAATGGGTAGAGGTTCAGATCCGTTCGAAACGCATGAATGAAATAGCCGAAAAAGGACTGGCTGCACATTATAGGTATAAAGGAAATGATGGAGACAGGGCTATAGATAAATGGCTGATGCATATACGTGACCTGCTGGAGTCGTCTGGTGAGCAGGATAAGGAACTGATCGACCAGGTAAGGTCAGGCCTGTATACCGATGAAGTATTTGCATTTACACCAAGGGGCGATCTGAAAAGACTGGCCGCAGGAGCAACAATACTGGACTTTGCTTTTGAAATACATACACAGGTAGGAGAGAGCTGCGTGGGTGCTAAAGTAAACGGGAAAAATGTTGGAATAAAACATGTACTTGAAAATGGTGACCAGGTATCAATCCTGACTTCTAAAAGTCAGAAACCGAAACAGGACTGGCTGTCTTTTGTAGTTACAGGAAAGGCTAAAAACCGTATAAAAAGCGCCCTTAATGCAGAAAAAGTAAAAGTAGCAGCCGAAGGTAAGGAGATGCTGCTGAGAAGGCTAAAAAACTGGAAAGTAAACTATGATGATGTACTGGTAAAATCACTGCTGGATCATTTCAGGCTTCCTAATGCTACCGAACTGTATTACCAGATACAGTGTGAAAAAGTTGATCTTCAGGATATTAAGGATTATATCAAGCATACAGGACAAAAAAAGGAACCTGAAAAACCGGATAACGATGAGATAACTAAAAAAGCGCAGGAGGAAGTAGATAACAGGCTTGTCAAAGGAAGGGCCTTCAGTGACTATCTTATTATTG
>DOZA01000215.1 GCA_003518245.1 Bacteroidales bacterium
CACCTCACCACGACTGCAGCGCAGTCGAATAATGATATTTATGATTCCAAGTTAGTTGGTACGTTTACGGGGCAAGGTTTTATAATCCGGTGATCGGGAGATTTCATTCACAAGATAGATTTGCAGAAAAGTACTTACACTTCACTCCTTATCAATATGCAGCAAATAATCCTGTTCTTTTTATAGATGTAAACGGTGACAGCATTGATGTATCTAAAATGTCAGAAAACGAATTAAAGGCTTATCAATCACAGGTGTCGACATTTAGAGAAAAAAGTAAACTTTTCAATGCTATGTACTCTTCATTAGAGCAATCCGAGAAGGTATATAAAATACAATATGGAGAAACCTCTAAAAGGGAGGATGGTAATATAGTTGATGGCCAATTTGTTCCCAATGACGATGGCGGCGGAACTGTTACCTACAAAAGTACTAATATTAATTCCCAAGCTTTCAACGAAGAACTTTTTCATGCGTTTCAAAATGACAATAAGAATCATTATGAAAAAGGAACCTTCAACAGAGAGTTTGAAGCTAAATTAAGTATATCGGCTGAGGGTGAAGCAGGTGGTGGTATTCGTCACTATGGTGGGATGGATAGAATTCAACAAAAAGTTTGGATGGGATATTATGGAAATACGAATATGCAAATAACACCAGCAAATGTGAATTCCGCAACTTTCATTCAGGATTATAAAAGTGCTGCTAATGCATATGCTGCGTTTAATATAAAGAACAACATAGGGAATAATCACTACAAAGTTAGCACCACAATTGCTCCGTATAGTTTAATATTAATGATTATAAATATTATCGAAATGCAACCAAATAGCATAATTTTATTTATCAAAAAAATAATTATTTTAACCTAGTTCTTTGAAAAACTATTAGCATGATTAAATAGAAAGCATCTATATAATAAAATAATGCCCGGTATTGCCGGGCTTTTTTAATTTAAATAACAGCGAAGTAGAGATATTAATGCAATAAGTTACCTTATTTGGTAATAATTTTGTATCTTTGTTTCAATATGCGGATAATAAAAACAGGAACACTTAAGGATTATTGCCGGCAACCCAGATATAGAAATGCCCAAAAAGCATTACAAGCCTGGATTTATGAAGTGAAGTACTCTAATTGGATTAATTCTGCCGAGCTGAAGCTGAAGTATAAGAATGCCAGTATAATCAGTTCAAAAAGGGTTGTTTTCAATATTAAGGGTAATGAGTACCGGTTAATAGTAGATATTGAGTATAAACTGAAAATAGTTTTTATTGTTTGGTTCGGACCCCATAAAGAATATGAAAAAATTGATGCGAAGGAGGTGAATTATGAATCTTAAGGTAATTAAAACGGAAAAGGAATATAAAGCTGCAGTTAGGAGGATATATGAACTAATACATTCTGAGACAGATCTGATGGAACCTGACTCTTCGGAAGGTGAAGAACTTGAGCTTCTATCTATCCTTGTTGAACGTTATGAAGACGAGCAATTCCCAAAAACTGCTCCTGATCCAGTTGAAGCAATAAGGTTCAGAATGAACCAGATGAATCTGAAGCAGAAAGATATTGCTCCTCTCTTTGGAGGAGAGACGAGAGCCTCGGAAATTCTCAATGGGAAACGCCAGCTTACACTTAAAATGATAGTAATGTTAAACCGTTATCTTGATATTCCTCTTGAATCATTAATCAGCGGTAACAAAACTTACAAGCTGGACCCCTCCAGGAAAAGAAAAATCATGAGAGTACCGGTTATAAGAGATTTTCTTGCAAAGAAAAATACAGCTGTCTTATAACTCATTTTCAGCTATAATAGCTTATTTATGATAATATTTGAATCTATTATATTTGAGTCTGTTCTTTGAAAAATAGTTAGTACGATTACGGTGCAAGGTTTTACAATTATGCGACCCATGACGGGGTCAGGTGAATTAAGAAGGAAGAAAATAGATTTAAGATTTTAGATTTGATAAGCGATTCAGAATGACGCCGTAGGTGTCATATAATTGTAACTCGCAAGATACAACCACCTCACCACGACTGCAGCGCAGCAGAATAAAAGTCTTCAAATCATTATCCACTATTTACATTTCATGTAAAACACCAGTTCCCCACCAGACATTATTTCCGGGTGAGTAATGTAAAGCCTGTCCAGCTCTTTGCCGTTAAGTGTAACCTTATCCACCAGCACATTTCCTGCAGACTGGTTAACAGCCTTTATCATAAATGTTTTACCATTCTCCAGGCTGATAGTTGCTTCTTTTACCAGAGGGCTTCCCAGAGCGTACCGGTCACTGCCAGGGCATACAGGGTAAAAGCCCAGTGCACTGAAAATATACCAGGCCGACATCTGCCCGCAATCATCATTACCACACAGACCATTCGCCTCATTGGCGTACATTGTCTCAAGTATCATCCTCACCCTTTCCTGGGTTTTACGGGGATTGTCAGCCCAGTTATACAAGTAGGGGATATGATGGCCAGGCTCATTGCCATGTACATACATACCAATAATACCATCCCTGGTGATGTCTTCATTTTTCTCAATATGTTCATCACCCAGCTCTGATTCAAATAATGAGTCGACCATTGCTGTAAATTTTTTCTTGCCGCCCATCATTTTAATCATTTCCTGTACATCATGAGGGACATACAATCCATAGTTCCAGGCATTTCCTTCAATAAATCCCTGCCCGTAGGTATCCAGAGGGTCAAAATCTTTACGGAATGATCCGTCAGATAACCGGGGGTGCATAAAGCCGCTGACCGGGTTAAAAACATTTCGGTAAGACTGTGCTCTTTTTGAGAAAATTTCTGCAAGGCTATCAACATCTGCTTTTTTCCCTACCTGTGAGATACACCAGTCATCATAAGCATATTCAAGCGTTTTACTTACAGAATATGGGTTTTTATCCTCAGGCACATAACCCAGGTCCATATAGTATTCCAATCCGTCATATTTAACATAGGATGCAGTTTTTACACATGCATTCAGTGCCCTTTCCATATTACCATTCCATACCCCTTTTACTATTGCATCTGCTATTACAGATACACTGTGATAACCTATCATACACCAGTTCTCGTTAGCATAATGAGACCATACCGGAAGCATAGGATGCACACTCTGGTCAAAATGGGCAAGCATTGCTTCGACCATATCCCTGCTTCGAGAAGGCTGTATTATATTAAAAAGAGGATGAAGGGCTCTATAAGTGTCCCACAATGAAAATATTGTATAATTGGTGAAACCTTCGGCATGGTGTACCTGCCTGTCAATACCTGTATATCTCCCGTCAATATCAGTATATATAATAGGGCTGAGGAAAGTATGGTATAAAGCAGTATAGAAAACTACCCTGTCATCAGGACTGATCGTTTCAATATTTATTCTGGACAGTTCCCTGTTCCACATATCCTGGCCTTTACGTTTTACTTTTTCAAAATCCCAGCCGGGTATTTCAGCTGTCATATTCCTTACAGCACCTTCAGTACTTACAGGTGATAGTGCCACTTTCAGCTGTATCTTTTCATTTGCATCAGTATTGAAATTAAAATAGGCCTTTATATTCCTGCCTGCCATCTCAGGGAAATTTTCCTTTTCATTGAATTTTTTATAGAACCCTTTATAAACGCCTGTTGCTTCCCTGCTATGACCATATGATTTAAACGGTTTACTGAAGGCAATGGCGAAATATACCCTTCGTGTACGGGCCCAGCCATTTGTCTGCCTGTAGCCTGTCACAAGACTATCGTTCTCAACCCTTATAAAGGTCCAGACATTCTTGTCACCATGATTGTATATTCCATGGACCATATCCAGTATTATGTGTGCATCACTACTTTCAGGAAAGGTGTAACGGTGGAAACCAACTCTTGTGCTTGTAGTTAGTTCTGCTCTTATGCCATAATCGAGAAGGTCAACACTGTAATAAGCAGGTTCGGCTATTTCGCTTTTATGTGAGTACCCTGACCTGTATCCTTTACCCGGCTGTTCATCTGTTCCGGGATTGAGATACAGGGTTCCCGCAGTGGGCATAATAAGAATATCACCCAGATCAGAATGCCCTGTCCCGCTGAAGTGGGTATGACTGAAACCAACAATGGTAGGATCGTCATACTGATAACCGGAACAGTATTCATATACTTTACGGTTATATTCCCCATTATCTTCATAGGGTATTGTATCAGTATCGGGGCGTAACTGAACCATACCAAAGGGTAGGGTAGCTCCAGGGTAGGTGT
>DOZA01000091.1 GCA_003518245.1 Bacteroidales bacterium
TGATATCCATAAACCTGCCCTTATCATTCTTATGCTGCCTTATCATATGCGAACTCACTGCCTTGACACAATTAAAATAGCCCTGGTAATTAACCCTGGTGACCATTTCAAATGTTTCAGTATCCATTTCATCCAGTCCGCCGGCATGTAGTATCCCTGCATTGCTGATAAGAATATCAATACCACCGAAATTATTAACCACGGTGTTTGCCATTTTATGTACTGCATCGTAATCTGTCACATCGCATTCAATAAAAAGTGCAGTATTATCGCTGGATGAACTATTGAGTTCCTCTTCAAGCTTGATTCCCGCACCCTTTATTATATCGACTAGGACTAAATTAGCACCCTGTTTAAAAAGCTCCCTGGCTATTCCTTCGCCAAACCCCCTGGCAGCACCTGTAATGATTATTGTTTTATCTTTCATGCACTATATTGTATTATTCATATTTGCCTGCTGTGTGGCCTGTTTTTAATATAATCCCTTATTGACCAATTTTATTAATCTGTCACCCAGCTTTACAAATTTCTCTTTTTTATTTTTTTGCGGCTTACCTTTTTTATCAAGATAGCCCGCACCTGTAGTTGCATAAAGGTACTGATGGGCTGCCAGTATACATGCTCCTTCATAATTGATCCTCAACAAGTCATTATCCAGCTTTTTATTACCGTCTGCAAATACTCCCAGTGGTTTTTCACCGGGAGCATTATGCTCGGTGCCAAAAGTAATTATAAACCCTTTATCATAAAGGAACATCACATACTCCTTAAAAAGCTGGTAATTATTCCTTGCAGGTATAAATTCAACGCTATGAAAGCCACCTTCAGCCAGTCTCAAGGCTGCCTGCTCCCTGTCATACTCAAATTCGGTATACATCCCATCTTTAAAATCAGCCAGGAAAGGATAAGCAGGTATACCCCCTGCATCAAGGATAATATCACGTATATCCTGTGATTCAATAAATACTTCAGGGTCTTCCTTAACAAAGGCTTCTCCACCCGCCTTAAGCAACCTGCTCCTTATGATATTCTCCAGATAGGCTTTATCGTTGATGCCAGCAGGTTCAATGTCTTCACCCAGCAATCGTGTATACACATCTTTTATCTCCTTCTCTTCCCTGTATATTTTTTCGATATTGATTCTCACCATCCCAGCCAGGTGTCTCTCCCTTACCATCCCCATGGTATGATCCCTGAGCATCTCATCAAAATCAACTATAAGCCTGTCATTGACCGTACCCAGTATATCATTTATTTTCAATGTCATCCGGTAAACATGATCATTCGACAGATCTCTTATCAGCTTCAGCCTGCCGGCATGCCAGTCCGACAATTTAAGGGGGTATGCCAGGGCTTTCCCGCTTATATATACACGTCCCGGATTATGAGGGTCATTTATCCTGAGGCCATTTTTCATATCAGCCTTGTTAAGGCCTATCATTTCAATATTAAAAATTGGGAATATATTGTTATTGAAGCATTTTTCTGCCCATTCAGGAAATCCGCCAGGGGTATTAAAATCATTTATCCCCAGTACTGATATATTTTCCTTCTTAGCTGCTTCAATGATATTGTCGATTGAATCAAATGCACTGAATGAATAAGGTGTATGAATATGGTTATTAACCCTTGGTATCCGTATTAAATCCTCATCGGGTTGTTCAATCTTTTTTAATCGTGTTGATATATTATTCCATATATTCATATTCCTCTTTTTGCTCTTTCAATCTTTCCTTTATCTGAGAAATCATGTATTACTCTATGTCCATCAAGAGGTATGATGCGTGTATGTATGGCATCTATTATCCATTCTGCCTGAGGAAAGAATGCATCTTCCAGTTCATGAGCCGGGGTAATCCAGTTTCTTGAGCCCACAATCACAGGCGGGGCATCAAGGTAATCAAAAGCCAGTTCAGTTATGTTTCTTGCCATATCGTTCATGAACGATCCCCTTTCAGAAGCATCACCGGTAATAAGTATCCTGCCTGTTTTTTTCACTGATTCAATAACAGGCCCGTAATTAAAAGGCACCAGCGACCTGGCATCTATAATCTCGGTGCTCAGGTTATATTTTGCCAGTAAGATATCAGCCGCTTCAATTGACCTGTAAAGGGTTGCCCCGATACTTAGAATGGTTATATCAGACCCTTCTCTCTTTATATCAGGCTCACCCAGGGGCAGTTCGTAATATTCTTCAGGCACACCTCCCTTATGGAAATGTTCTCCTATATCATAAATCCTCTGGCTCTCGAAAAACACCACCGGGTCTGTTCCCTGCAATGCTGCATTCATCAATCCTTTTGCATCATAAGGTGTAGCAGGGAATACAACCTTTAATCCCGGTATATGCGCCACTATTGATGTCCAGTCCTGTGAATGTTGTGCCCCGTACTTGGATCCTACGGACACTCTCAGCACGACAGGCATTTTTATTATATTACCACTCATTGCCTGCCATTTGGGCAGTTGGTTAAAGACCTCATCACCTGCCCTGCCCAGGAAATCGCAGTACATTATCTCTGGTATCACCCTACCGCCACACATGGCATAACCTATTGCCACCCCCACTATAGCACCTTCAGAGATAGGGGCATTAAAAAGCCTGTTATAGGGAAGAGCTTCCGTGAGACCTCGGTATACAGCGAATGCCCCGCCCCAGTCACGGTTCTCCTCACCAAAGGCCAGGATAGTAGGATCCTTATAAAACCTGTCAATCACCGCTTCAAAGATACCATCCCTGAGCTGGTATTGTTTCATTTTGGAGAAAAGCTTTCCCTCACTGTCAAAGGCATATCTTTCCTTGCCGGCTATCTGTTTAACCCTCGGATTATCTTTCAATGGCATCAGTACTTCCGTGTCACCATCAGCCATGGTATCTGCCGACATATCTGAAAACATTACTTCGCCAATCAGGTCAGGATCATTTCTCACATCCATCCTGGGTGATATATTATCATCAATTACCAGCTTGAAAGTATCAAGTATAAGACTATTTATCCCTTTTTCAATCGAGGCTAAAGAGTTTTCATCTGCTATGCCGTTCTCAATAAGCCCTATCCTGTAATTACTTATGCAATCATGTTTCTGCCATGCTTCCATCTCCTCTTTCGATCTGTATGATGAAGCATCGGAGGGTGAATGGCCACTATATCGGTAAGTAACAGTATCAAGCAATACAGGCCCGCGTTTTTGCTCCAGTATCTTCATTTTCCTGGTGAAAGCATCAATTACTGCCAGCGGGTTCATTCCGTCAATCCTTTCAGCATGCATCTGGTCATTATTAACCCCTGCGCCTATACGTGCGGCCATACCATATCCCATTATCTCACCCGAAGTCTGACCACCCATGCCATAATGATTGTTCATTACATTTATAATAAGAGGCAGTCCCCCCTTCATATCTCCCTCCCATAGTTCTGTGAACTGATCCATGGCAGCAAAGGAGATTCCCTCCCATACAGGTCCGCATGCCATTGAGGCATCACCTATATTGGCCACCACGATACCATTTTTACGGTTTACCTTCTTAAACAGGGCCGCACCAACAGATATATCGCCGCTACCTCCAACGATTGCATTATTCGGATATACACCAAAGGGAGTAAAAAAAGCGTGCATGCTTCCCCCCAGGCCTTTATTGAACCCTGTCTCCCGGGCAAAAATCTCGGCAAGCGTACCGTAAACCAGGAATTTCCTTGCAAGTGCTTTTACTGTACCCTTATGGTCTTTCTCAATAATTTTAAGAATCCTGCCATCAAAATAAGAATTCATTACCTGTGGAAGCGACTTATCATCACTTCTATGAATAGCTGATAACCCTTTGGCCAGTATTTCGCCATGGCTTCGGTGAGAACCAAAAATATAATCATCAGCATCCAGGTTATACGCCATTCCGACTGCCGCTGCCTCCTGTCCTATGGAGAGATGAGCCGGGCCAGGATGATTATATGCAATACCACGGTACTCACCCGTCGTTTTAATGAGGTTCAGCATGGTCTCAAATTCCCTTATCAACAGCATATCATGGTAAATGCGCCTTAAATCCTCATCAGAGAACCTGTCACGCTCATCCTTGATTGACCTGTCATACTGGTTCACCGGTATTGGTGAAAATAATATTTCTCCCTGTTTCCTTATTTTTTCGGGATCTATAAACTGGCTCTTTGGCATATCTGTATATTATAATTCTATATTTTCAATTTCTTCGGCAATACTTTTTAAAAATCTTGTTGCTTCTCCTCCATCAATAGCCCTGTGGTCATATGTAAGGCTAAGCCCTATATATGGCACAAAGCCATACACTCCTGCACCCAGGTCAGCCGGCCGTGGTATTATGGTGTTAACACCCAGGATAGCTGTCTGCGGCAGGTTTATCACCGGCGTGAACATTTCCACACCATAATTACCCAGGTTTGACACAGTGAATGATGCTGCTTCAGGCCTTATTATATCCGGATCAACTGATCCCTTCCGGCATTTATCAGAAAGATATGAGGCTTGTAATGAAAACTCATTAATATCCAGTTTGTCGGCTGCACGGATAACAGGCACCATAAGGCCTCTCTCCGTATCAACAGCTATACCCAGGTTAACATTCCTGAATAATCTTAGTGTTTCACCATAGAGATGCGAATTGATGCGTGGATATTTGCCCAGTGCTTTAATTACTGCAAAGCATACCAGGTCATTTATTGTAATATTTGCTTTGCCGCCACCGGCCATATCCTTCTTTATCTTCTCACGTGCTACCAGCATATTGCGTGCATCAGCTCCCATGTGATGAGTCAACTGTGCTGAGTTCTGCAGGGATTGATACATCGATTCGGCAATTNNAGGGGTTCATCACTGTATTCTCCTGTACCACCATTCCTGGTAAAAGCTTTTTCTGCCTTTTCAGCCTTTTCCAGATCGCGAACAATAATTCTCCCCCCTGGGCCTGAGCCCTGCAGGCCTGAAATGTCAATCCCCTTTCCCTCAGCCATCTTCCTGGCTCTCGGTGATATCCTTGATCCATGCCTCTCATCTTCTATCGCAAACTCACGTGATTCCGGTTGTAATCCACGCCTCTCATCCCTGACTTGATCATGGATCTCTGAATCCGACTTTTGTTTGTCGGGGATCTGTAATCCCCGACCATCATCCAATGCCTCACCTTTCTCCCCGATTATGCACACCGTCTCCAGCACAGGTATCTCATCCCCCTCTGTGCATAGCCATTTCAAAAGAACACCTTCATATTCCGATTCATATTCGAAAGAAGCCTTGTCTGTTTCATATGCAAACAGGAGGTCACCTTCATTTACTTTATTACCTTCTTCAATATACAGCTTTGTTACTATGCAGGACTCGACCGACTGTCCCTGCCTGGGCATTTTTATTTGTGTGGCCATAATTACAACTTGTAAATACAAGTACAAATATAAATATGATTTATCAATTATTCCAGTAAATACACAAATATATTTATACTCTATAATAAATTGTTTTACTGTTATTTAACTACATAACTAAAACAACACTATAAAAATATGCAATTAACTAATATTTACATGTTATATATTAAACTTTAATATTATATTTTGAGCTAAAGGAATTTGTTTTTATTTTTGTACTAAACATTTCCATCATGAGTCCCGGAAGAATTCCTTTATACCGAGCATTGTATGAGAAGTTGCGCAGGCATATAGTTGATGGTTTATACAGGGAAGGTGATTTACTTCCTTCGGAGAATGAATTATGCAAGCTGCATAATCTCACCAGGCCTACTGTCAGGAAGGCCCTTGACCTGTTGAATAATGAAGGGTTTATAAAAAGGCACCAGGGGCTGGGCAGCGTGGTTCACAAGCTGCCCAAGGGTATAGGTATATTATCAATTTCAGGAACCACAACAGCTATAGGCAGGGATAATCTCGAAACGAGGACAATTATTAAGCCCGTATTAACATCCTGGCCTCCAGATTTCCCATTCAGTCTGAGCGATAATGAAAAAGAAGTAGGTTGCATGAATTTTACAAGGCTCAGGCTGGTAAGTGGCAAGCCCGTAATTTATGATATATCATATATACCCAATATCAACCTCCCCAGGTTTACAGCCCGTAACCTGGATAATAAATCACTGTTCAATATTCTGAGGACAGCATATGGTATAGAGGTCAAGGGAGGTGAGCAATATATTAAGGCTATAAATGCTCCTGAGCCTGATATATGCTCCATCCTGGATATCAGGCCAGAAACACCCGTACTTCATCTCCAGAGACGTATTGATACCAACCGCCTG
Organism: Bacteroidales bacterium; assembly: GCA_003518245.1. GTDB lineage: Bacteria > Bacteroidota > Bacteroidia > Bacteroidales > VadinHA17 > UBA9300. The sequence goes on from DOZA01000091.1 coordinate 6,278, forward strand.
AATTTTTACCTCTACTCTATTCTTTATTGCAACACCGGCGGCCACAGCCTGTATGGGATATTTTAGCTAACATGTTGAGCATACTTTGTACTGTTGAAAAGAGTTGAGCAGGCTCCGCCCTGTTGAGTGTGCAACAAAAACTCAACTCCCTCAACCTTTCTCAACTCCCTCAACACCATTCAACCCCCTCAACCTTAATCATCTTCCTCAACCCCAACTATTTTTTTGTATTAAATCCAATGTTTTCATAACTTGCATATACTGTACTGATTAATCTTATATGAAAATGCTGTTAGCAATGACCCTGATCATTAAGCATTATGTCTTTTAAGCTTTAAGCTGATTTTGACTATTGTACTCTGAGAAATATAGCTAACCATAAAATTTGTATGTATGGCAAGACAGATCAAGCAGGAGAACAATTACCAGTCACGTCTCCTGAAACTTATTCCCAGCGAGATTATCGCTGCATACCTGGTAATAGTCGGATTTATTCCCCCCGGCTACGAGCACAGCAAAATACTGCTTACCGTAATAACTGCAGTACTGCTTGTTATGATCCCTTTTTACCTTATAAACTTCCAGTCTGTTAAGGGTGTCTTTCAGATCATCTTTACCTCTTTCTCATTCCTTGTATGGGTATATTCCATGGGTGGTCCGTTTATATATTTTGGCCTCCACGAGCCGGTAGCCGGATCAACGCTCCTGGTATTATGGACCCTCCTGGTGCCTTTTGTTGTTAAACCTGAAAACCTATAAGGTCATGTATCACCTGGTTATTGAAAATCTTGGAGAAAAAAGATGTATTGCCACAAGCAAACAGGATAACTTTTCTGAGGGCATGTATGCCGACTGTACTCTTGATAATGGGTGTATACCTGATAATTATATCAGGGAAATAAGTATACTCTGCGCAGGTGATAAGCCTGTCAGGGTAAAAGCTGTAATATACAGAGACTAACCATGAAACAAGTTTATAAGCATGAGTAAAAAAACACTTCTCACAGTAATTATTATCTTTTTTATGAGTGTTGCATGCAGCAGCCTGAAAAGACATAAAAGTGCCTCTTATAAAGGAGATGATTCTTCACTTGCTGATATTGACCTGTTCGGCTACAGCCTGTATGATCCCGGTGAGATTAATGCCCCGGGCAACCTGTGGAATCTTAATGCTACAGCACAGGCCAACCTGCTGAAGATATTTGACAGGCGTTTTACTGATAATGAAAGCTTTATCAGGGCTTTAAACAACAGGTATATTACAGGTAACAGCATTATGCCTGAGACTACCTATACCAATAAGAACCTGCGCCTGGTGCTCACCATAAGTAAGAAAAGGGATTACAGGTCAATAGGTAATAAGGGGCACCCCGGGGCTGACAGGATTGAATATCTTAAAATATCCATCATCCTGCCCGACAGTCTTGATATTGAGTTTACAAACTGGAACCGGTTTAATACTGAATATGCAGATATTGAGGTTGCAGACGTAAGTTTTAATAAAAGCATCGACCTCTCGGCCGATGCAGGTATCTCAGCAGGTAATAATGTTGAGAGGACAGCAAATACAGGGATAAAAGGGTCTCTGTCACATAAAGAAGACCAGTTTGTCAGGTACAGGTATCTTAAGATGAATGGTAAGCTTGACCGTAAAAGAGTTGAGATTGAAGAAGAAGGAACGCGTGAGATAGACCTGACAGGCAATATAATAGCTGATATATCGCTTGCCTTCAGCTCATTTAACGAAAGAGTATTTATCCCTGTCTATGACAGAGGGAAGGAGGAAAGTACAGCCGGCAAGATGACATTAATGCCAATCGATGCCATTGTGCCGGCTATTGCCAGTGCTGCTGCTCCTGTCAGAGCCATACTGGAAATGGAATTTGTTTACAGGCATGTAAGCTCGGGAAGCAATACCTTCCAGGAATGGGATGATGCTGTTGATTATTACACGGGTAAAGTGCAGAAAGAAATTACCCTGTTGGATATCCCTGATTACCTTCCTCCGCTTTATACCATAGGTATCCAGGGTAAAGAGAGGGATATTTTAAGGGTAAAGACTGAGGGCAATAAATATTATGCATTAAAATTCAGGACTTATGAAGAAGCGGTGGTCTTCCATGAATGGTTGATGCTAGGTGCAGATAGTAAAGAAAGAGATGATACAGTCAAAGCAGGTGAATACAGTCTTTATCTCGGTACTAAAGAGTTAAAGCCGGGCATGATACAGGATAATCTTACTGTGATACCTTATTATGCCTGGCAATGATTAATGGATCCGGGAAAACGG
>DOZA01000014.1:0-7923 GCA_003518245.1 Bacteroidales bacterium
AAAGATAGCCGGTAGAACAAAGGATTATCCTGAGGCTGCCAGGTTCAGGTGGAATTCGGAGGTGATATGGGCCCTTGATTCATACCTTAAGGAAAACAGCCCTGAAAAAGTTGACCGTATGATTGATGCAATAAGAAATGGCTGGATCGAACCGGGAGCTATGTATGCCAATGAATTATCGGAGTTGTGTAATACCGAAGAGCTTATACAACTTACCGCTTCAGCCCGAAACATGGCTGAGCGTACAGGAAAAAAAATATCATCAGCCATGATAACCGATGTGCCGGGATGGTCATGGGGGCTTGTGCCGGTGCTTGCGCGAAGCGGTGTGAAATATCTTTCGCTGGGAACCAACCATGGTCACCGTATAGGAAATATAATTGAAGCCAGGGGAGACAGACCTTTCTGGTGGGTCTCAGCATCAGGAGAAGAAAAAATACTTACATGGATACATGAAGAAGGTTATTCTCTCTTTCATACAGGTCTGAATGCGGAAAAAATGGGAGTGGAAGGTATTTCCGTAAAACTGTTTGCTTACCTTAATAAATTATATGAAAGAAACTATCCTTATGAAATAGTGCCACTGAGGTATAGTGTGGGTGCTGACAACGGGCCCACCGATCCGTCCCTGCCTGATATGGTTATTGAATGGAATAAGAACTTCGAAAGTCCACGGCTGAGAATATCAACTGTATCAGAAACATTCGGGGAATTTGCTTCCCGTTACGGACATCTCATCCCCACTGTTAAAGGAGCATTTACCGGATACTGGGAAGATGGCGCCGCTTCATCGGCTAAGATGACCGGTCTGAACAGGCAAAATGCCGGTAAGGCCAATATCATTAACAGCCTGTCTGTAATAAAAAATATTAATAAAGATATCTCCGATCAGGCCGGTGAGCTATGGCAAAAAATACTGCTTTATGATGAGCATACCTGGGGTGCTCATAACAGTATAAGCGAACCTGAGAGTGATTTTGCCCGGCAACAATGGGCAGTAAAAAGCTCGTATGCACGCGACGCATCACAGCAGGCAGGTAAAATGACAGATGATATCCTGGAAATAAATAGCATATGGAGGGATACCACCACACATAAAGGTAAAAAGCTTATGAAAGTGGAGATAATAAACACCCACTCATGGCCTGTTACCTCAATGATAGAAATACAGCCAGACTGGCAACCCTCAGGGATAAGGGTGAGGGTTGAAGAAGGAAAATATGCTGCCTCACAAATGGGCTCTAAAGGGCATTTATACTTTATAGCTGAGAATATCCCTCCCATGGGATCAAAAATATTCTATTTCAGCGGGGATAAACATCCCATAATGAAAAAGCCACGGCAATCCAGTATTATTGAAAATGACCTGTTTATTCTTACCGTAAATGAAAAGGACGGCTCTATTAAAAGCCTGATAGATAAGACAAGGAATATTGACCTTGTGGACAGATCTGAGCTGCCCGGGCTGAATTCATATTTTTATGTTGAAGGGCGTTCACCCGAAAACAGATCAGGTGCCAGGGCTACAAAAATTGAAGTAATTGAAAACGGTGAACTGTTTTCGGTAATAAAGGCAGAATCATCAGCGCCGGGATGTAAAAACCTTACCAATTATTATACCCTTGTCAGGGGAATTGACAGGGTGTATATTACAACGGTCACCGATAAGAAAAAAATTTACAAGCAGGAAGGTGTTCACCTGGGCTTCCCTTTCAATATACCCGGCGGGGATATACATATTGATCTTGCCCTGGGGGCTTATAAACCAGATGATGGCCAGGCAGAAGGAGCATGTAAAAATTACTTTACCCCGGAACGCTGGGTTGACATATCAAACATTGAAAACGGGATTACCTTTATCAGCCTTGACGCCCCCCTGGTAGAGATAGGTGATATTACAACTGACGCCATAGCCTATGGCTGGGTAAGTGATACACCTGAGAGCCAGACAATATATTCATACATCATGAATAATTACTGGGAAACAAATTACCTGGCAGCACAGGATGGTATTATTTCATTCAGATACGTATTATATCCCCATGGTAAATTCAATCCTGCCATATCAGAGAAATATGCACTGGAAGAATTTGAACAGCCCATTATTGTTCCTGAAAGTAAAAATGACAGGGGCATGGGATCACTGTTCAGAATAAACAATGAAAATATTATATGCCTTACACTTATCCCATCCGGTAATGGATATCTTATCAGGCTCTTTAACGCCGGTTGCACAGAACAGAAACTGGAGCTTGATTTCAGGGATAAACCACTGGATCTGTGGTTTACTGATTTCAATGGTAACAGGATAAGCAAGTTTGAAAATGGAACGCTTATACCTTCTTATGGTATCAGGACGATAAAGGTATTAACAAACCGGCTCGAACCTGTGGACTGAGCAGTTTTATGCTATAATAGATATTTTTTCATACTTTTACATGATAACCCCAAAGAGCAATCATATGATCAAAGAAAGACTTATAGGATATATAGAAGACAGTATCAGGAAAAACTGGGAGATAGAAGCATTGTCTAATTACCGTGGCAAAGGTTATACTTATAAAGATATAGCAGCCAACATGCTCAAATTACATTTAATATTTGAAAAAGCCGGCATCAAAGAAGGGGATAAGGTTTCCCTGATAGGTAAAAACTCTGCTAACTGGTGTATAGTATACCTGGCTACTGTCACATACGGCGCGATAATAGTCCCGATCTTACCTGACTTCAAACAGGAAGATTTGATGAATATTATCAACCATTCTGATTCAAAATTTCTGGTGGTCGATCAGAGTATTATGGAAACTCTCGAATATGAAAAAATGCCCGAAATAGGTACTGTAATGTTTTCTGAAGACTTCAGTTATGCTGTAGGGAAGGATAAAGAGGTAAAGGAACTGGTTGATAATATTGACAAAGTATATTCTGAGAAATACCCGGAGCTAAGGCCGGATATGATAAAATTTTCAGATATAGATAATGAAGAAATTGCTGTTATCTCGTACACCTCGGGAACCACAGGTTTTTCAAAAGGGGTGATTATCCCCCATCGCAGCCTCGCGGCCAATGTGAGGTTTGCACAGAATAACATGCCACTTGAACCCGGTGATGATATAGTGAGCTTCCTCCCCCTGGCGCATACTTACGGCTGTGCTTTTGAATTCCTGTTCCCATTTACATATGGTTGTCATATCACCATCCTTACCAAAACACCATCACCGCAGATCATCCTTCAGGCATTCAAAGAAATAAGACCAAGGTTAATAATCTCGGTACCGCTTATAATTGAAAAAGTATATAAGAAACAGCTGCTGCCGGTTATCAGTAAACCCATAATGAAGGTCCTTCTTGCCACACCCGGCATAAACAGGATTCTTATGAATAAAATAAAGAAAACACTTTACGGGTCATTCGGTGGTAACTTCCATGAAATGGTTATTGGTGGAGCAGCATTCAATGCCGATGTTGAGAAATTCTTTAAAAAGATAAGATTACCCTTTACCGTCGGATATGGCATGACCGAATGCGGACCGCTTATCAGTTACGCATCCTGGGATACGACCGAACAGGGAGCCTCGGGCAGGCCTGTAGATACTCTTGAGGTAGCCATTGATTCATCAGACCCTGAAAATGAAGTTGGTGAAATTATACTCAGGGGAGATAATGTAATGCTTGGTTATTATAAAAATGAAAAGGCAACAAAGGAAGTTATTGATAAGGATGGATGGATGCATACAGGAGACCTGGGTATAATGGATAAGGAAGGAAATATATTTATCAGGGGGCGCAGTAAAAGCATGTTGCTGGGGCCATCAGGTAATAATATTTATCCTGAAGAGATTGAATCAACGATAAACAACGAATATCTGATTGCAGAATCGGTAGTAATAATGGAAGAGAATAAGCTTGTGGCCCTGGTCTATCCTGATTTTGAACAGATGAAAGAAGACGGTATAGGTGAAGACCAGCTGGAAAAACTTTATGAACAGACAAGAAAAGATTTGAATAGCCGACTGCCGGGTTATATAACTATTTCCAGGTTCAGGATATATGATGAGGAATTTGTAAAAACACCCAAAAGGAGTATAAAGAGATTTCTTTATACCCAGTAACCAGGGATTTTCTGATGAACAGGCTGCACAGGTACCTAATAATTGTGGCTGGTGGTAAGGGTCTGAGGATGAGTGCCTCAAAACCCAAGCAGTTTCTTTTGCTTGCCGGCAGGCCTGTTATTTTTCATACCATCAACAGGTTTACTGATTATGATCCGGATATAGAACTGATCATCGTCCTCCCGGAGGATAATATTGAGATGTGGAAAGAACTATGTCATCAATATGAATTTAAACTTAACCATAATATTATTACAGGCGGCGAAGAGAGATACCACTCAGTAAAAAACGGCCTGTCGCTAATTAAACACGAATCAATTATTGCCGTGCACGATGCCGTACGTCCGCTGGTGAACAATGCAACTATCGACAGGTGCTTCAAGAAAGCTGAAAACGAAGGTAATGCCGTCCCTTATATTATGCCCTCTGAATCGGTTCGTGAAATATCCGGTAATAACAACAGGGCCCTGCAGCGCGACAGGATAGCCCTGATACAGACCCCCCAGGTATTCAGGTCGGATATCCTGCTTTCAGCATACGCAGGTGATTACGACACCTCTTTTACCGATGATGCTTCGGTTATTGAAGCGGCCGGGCATAAGATCAATCTTGTGGAAGGAAATATTGAAAACATAAAAATCACCACATCTGAAGATTTAATCTCAGCCGAAGCACTATTAGGCAATCTTACCTAATAATAAGTAAACCAGTCCAAACCCCTCAACCTCTAAACTACTAAAACACATACAAAACAAGCAGTGCAATGATGCTTAGTATATTCACAATTGTGAAAAAGTAATAATAGCTTTCATGATTCTTCCTGAATTGACCCAGTTTACGTGCGAAAACACCTATTGTAGGAACAAAGAGAATAATCAGGAATGCATAGAATTCAACACCAAGGAATACCGTGTCCATTCCTCCCTTTACCAGGATGGAGAGGTAGATTATTATCAGGATAACCAGGAGGTAAAGAAGATAACTTGTCTTTAGAAGCAGTGTGGAAAAAGGAAATTGCTTATGTATCCTGTGTGGTTTCAGGTAAGCATAACCCAGGGAAAATACTATTATTATAAACAATATTCCCAGGATGTAATTCAATATTTCGGGGAAATTGGTCATATTCATGAAATAATATTTATCATATCTCTTTTAATGTCCATACCAGTGAACTTGCTCCAAGCACAGCAGCATTCTGAGTACTCAGTTCCGAAGGAAGTAATTTAACCTTACCTTTATAAATGCTCAGTAGATGTTGTTCCATATATTCACGGGCAGGCTCAAATATAAGATCTTTTGCCAGTGCCAGGCCACCGAAGAGGAAAATTGCTTCAGGGTCAGTATGTGCCACAACATCAGCAAGTTTAAACCCCAGCATTTCCCCTGTATGCTCAAACGCTTTGAGTGCTATATGATCACCTTTCAGGGCGGCTTCATGTATGATTTTTGAATTGAGTTCATTAAAACTCAATTCCCTCAGAGGACTATCTTCTATGCTGTCGGCCATTATTTTGAGTACTGTACGCTTTATGCCTGATGCCGAAACGTATGTTTCAAGACAGCCCTTCCTTCCACATCCACACATCCTGTTTGAAGTACCGGGCCTGATAGCGGTATGACCTATCTCGCCAGCAAAACCATTAGCACCGTATACAAGCTTACCATCGACAACCAGCCCGCTGCCCAGTCCCGAACCCAGGGTTATCACAACAAAGTTTTTCATATTCTTCGCACCACCATAGATCATCTCACCAACAGCAGCAGCATTGGCATCATTGGTTACAGTTACAGTCAGTGTGGTATACCGTTTAAAATAATCAGCCAGTGGAATAATGCCTTTCCAGGGAAGGTTAGAAGGATATTCAATTGTACCATTGTTTATATTACCCATTGGTGCACCAATGCCATAGCCCAGCAACTCATATGAATTTCCCAGTTTCCTGAATGTAACATTTATCTTTTCATATAATGCTGCCACATATACTTCTACATCTTCAAATTCCTTTGTCTTTACCTTTGCTTCCGAGATAATTTCTCCTTCCCTGTTAACAAACCCGAATACAGTGTTTGTACCACCAATGTCTATTCCAACAACTATTTGTTTCTTGGCCATTCGAAGTATATTATTTTAATAACCTGTATATAACAAGTTAATACAAAATTAACATATTGATTTTAGTGGAGAAATAAATGTAATAATTTTACTCCACAATAAGTTTTACGATCCGGTGTAAATATTACCAACCTTTCGTGCACGCTTGGGTTTGTCGAGATCAATACCCAGTTTTATTCCTGTCTCAACCAGGATGTTCCATCCTGCTGCCAGCTCTACATAATCACTGTACTTACCTCCATTGGGAATTACGACGGTCGGGAATTTCGTTTCATGATCAGATACTGCGACTATATTCATTCCCACTCCTTTAATGAGGCATTCATCAAACTTTTCTATTTCATCAGGGAATGGGTTTATCCATATTGCTACTTCATCTGAATTCATCACTTCTTCTATACCATGTACACCATATGTGCCTTCAAGAAATTCAGATTTTTTCCTGGTAATTTCATTTGTTTTCAGTGTTAACTCCTCTGCTACACCTGTATTTCTTCCGGCAAAGTAAATAACCGGTGCCTGGCTTATTATATAACTTATTTTATTATCAATCTCCAGGGTCATGGCAGTATTCACTTTTTCTGCCAGCTCATCAAGGCCTTTCATTTCTTCATCGTCCAAATAATGGACAATGGCATCGTAGAACAGGGCCTGCTCAATAACTGATTTTGTTGCAGCCACAGCATCTTCTTTACCGCATTTAAGCACATGGCTGTCATTGGCCAGATCTTCGAGCCTGGTATTAAGGTTTGCTGTAAGGCCAAACCTTAAATTATGTCCTTGCCCTTTCAGTTTTTCAAACAGACGTATTACTTCTTTTGTCTGTCCCGAATTGGATGCACCGAAGACAACAAAATTGCCAAGATCATATTCCAGTGCCTGTGTTGACCCGTCGGTGAATGCCCTGAGATCCATTCCCCTGCGCAGGAGGTCATAAATCATTCTTTTGGCAGGGAATATTCTGCTGCTTCCTTCTCCGGTAAGGAAAAGTCCTTTGACCGGCTTTACCTTTTCACCAAATTTATATACTTCATACTGATCAAATTTTTTAATAACATCGGTAGTTTCCATCATTTCCCTGACCAGTGCAAATTTATTGTAGCGTGATTCTTTAAGGTTCATTTCATTTATTTTTTTTAGTGACAATATATTGTTTCAGATCTCTCTGTATCTGTTCCTCTTTTTGAAATCCACCTCCCATATGTTGCCAATATACCTCGGCATATTCTACATTAACATCTTTACCATAGTTTTTATTGCCCTCAAGTACGAAACCAAAAAAGTCATTCATCTTATGCATATGCCTCATCAGGTCCTGTTGAGAGACATGATGTTCCAGCATCTGTTTCTTGGTATCTATCACTGAAGTTACATCAACATAGAAATGCGGATCTGCAATTTTACTCCCCAGGGGGTCGCTGAGGGTTAGGGGTGAACTATGGTATAATAGTGGTGTAACTTCAAGGGGTGGTTCATCTACGGGAACAGGGTCAAGGGATGATATCATGGCTGCTGACTCAACAATATTGGCTGTTATCCTGTGATCTGAATGATAATCACAAGAAAGATGAGTAAACAGTATTCCTGCTTTTACTTTTCTCATAAGTGATATCACTTTAAGCCTCATTTCCTTAGTGTCGAACAGAAACCCGTCCTCGCCCCCAAGGCAATAATAATCAGCATCAAGCACGGCAGCGC
>DOZA01000014.1:7938-10351 GCA_003518245.1 Bacteroidales bacterium
CAGTTTCTTCCATGCTCATATTACAACCACCCATCTGCCCGGCTGTTAAAGTAGCAATAGCAATTTTATATCCCTTTTCTTTTAACAGCTTGAGTGTTCCTGCATTCCATGCTTCGGCATCATCAGGATGAGCATTTATTGAAAGAACAACTTTATTAAATTCTCTTGACATAATACTGATATTAAATTGGGGGTTGAATTTTTTCAAGTTCTGTAAATTCAGGTAATTCACCTGCAAGAGGTATCATATAATCAAGGAATTTCTGTGAAGCAAAGTTACACTCTTTATTAAAATAATCCTCAGGTACAGGTTTTGCTTTAACGGCCACATCACTTAGTAAGGCTTTTCCATAATCTATCCTGTAAGGCTTATCAGTAAGTCTTATCATGCTTACCATATAACCTGATTCGCCTGTCTCAGCTATTTCCACTGCTTTAGTGCCACACAGATATGCTTCCTGCAGGTCCAGTTTTGAAGCCCTGGCCATATCGCTCATGATGAGTGATTCAGTAATCTGAAACTCACCCCTGCAACCAAATTCACTATGTATCATACCATGAAGGTTAAGTCCAACGCTTGCTCCTCCCATGGCACCAAATTCGATATTGCTGAATTTATCTTTTGCCCCCGACTGGCTGACGGGTGTGCCATCAGCATATTTCAATCCTTCACCGCACACCACTGAAACATATCCATAATTATTGATACATTTTTCAACATCAGTAAGAAACTTATCTTTATCGAATACAAACTCGGGGGCATATATCAGATGTGGTGCATCTGACTCTTTATCTTTTGCCAGTGCTGTAGCCAGGGCCAGCCATCCCGAGTCACGTCCTATGGTCTGGTAAACAACGAACTTGTCAACTTTTTGCATATCTCTAGCCAGTATGCCTGCCTGCATAACATTGAGTATATTCGATCTTGCGGCAGACGCAAAGCCCGGAGTATGATCTGTACCGAAAAGATCATTGTCCACCGTTTTAGGTATCCCCGTACCCACCAGTTCATAATTATTATCGCGGCAATATATTTCCACCCTTTTAATTGTATCCATGGTATCATTACCGCCAATAAGAAAAAAATATCTTATATTATATTTCTTCAACACATCCAGTATAAGGGGGAAATCTTGTTCCACCAGCTTATGCCTTGAAGAACCCAGTGCTGAAGAAGGAGTAACACGCAACCCCTTTATTACCTTTTCCGGCTGACGCCCCAGGTCAATAAGCTTTTCATTCATAAAACCTTCAATACCATATTGCATTCCGTATATCCCCGTAATGCCAGGTGATTCTTTAGCAGCCTCTATTACTCCTGCAAGGCTGGAATTAATAACCGAAGTAGGACCACCTGATTGTCCAATTACCGCATTTCCCTTGATCATGACGTGAAATAACTTATTTTATTCGAAACTAATTAATCCAAAATATTCAGGCCTGTGAAAATCAGGTTTTTCTGATAATACAGGATTCCATGTAAGATAATGAGGTTTGGTAAGATCATCACCACATTTATAAAAATTAGCCCTGAATTCTTTTCCCTTAAGCTTTTTAATCTTATGCCTGAAAAAAACAGTTACAGGGATTGCCACTGTCAGGGTCCATTCCTTACTTGACTTTCTTTCCGGAAAAGGCTCATAACCAAGACTGGGCAGGCATCTTATCTTTTCGGTTATCACAGGATCAATACGCTCACTATTCTCCCTGCCTGTTCCTGATCCAACAAGAAATGCCCCTATAGTGTTAAATTCAAAATTATAATAAATACCATCATCACCTGGTGATACAAAAAATTCCACGCATGAATCCTTATAAACATCCCCGTTAATACCTGTTTTCTCTGCTTTTATATACTCTTCCTTTACGTAATATTTAATGTAAATCTCCGTGTTGCTGTAAGCAATCCTGAAATTCACCTCCGGCTTGTAGTCCGTGATGTTCCAGTTATCAGTATCAATCTGGTACACCGGAGTCAGATCATCCAACCTGGCTGAAATTTCAGCCAGGTCAGGACAATCTTCCCCAAACTTAAATCTTTGTAAACTGATTCTTTTCAAATCACTCTGGTTTTTTGATTCTGAACTAACCGAACCAATTAATTTAATAAAGTTATCACGAAAGAATGATAAAACCAAAAAAAACTGTTACAGTTCTTTCCAGGCAAGTGCTGCTGCTCCCATCACAGCTGCATTTGTTTCAGGGATAGCCGATGGTAATATTTTAAAAGTATTTCTGAATACGGGTTGAATAAGTTTGTCAACATATTTATTAAGCGGTTCATACAATAAATCGCCTGCTTTTGCCAGTCCGCCAAACAGGAATATGGCTTCAGGGCTGGTTACCACAACTGCATTTACTATTGCAAGTGCCAGTATTTCGGCTGTATAATCAAACACATCAAGTGATAATT
>DOZA01000084.1 GCA_003518245.1 Bacteroidales bacterium
TTCCAGGCCAATATGGATCAACTAATAGAAGAGGAGTTAATCCCAGATAGTTTCCAATTAAATGAACTACCTCCTCTTGCCAAGGGTATAGTAGAACACGCGATTCATGTGGACTGGCATTCCTATCCCGATGCTACCGGTTATAAGGTCTACCGCAGTGTCAATGGAGTAAGTTATATATTAGTACTTAATTGGGAAGCACCTCCTGGTTACGAGTGGTATGGTTTTAGCGATTGGGATGTGATACCAGGTAATACTTACGACTACTATGTTACTGCCTATGGTACTGGTTGGGAGACCGACCCCAGCCAGACTGTGACTATCGATACCTGGTTGCCGCCCTGTTCCCTAATCAGTCCGACCGATGGTTCGTTGATTTCTGATCCCAATCCTGCATTTGATTGGGATCCGGTAATCACTGATTTTCCCTATGATTCGCTTGTTTATGGAAGAACCTGTATACTGGTTTATGATGATACAATAAGTGATTTTACCTGGATTGTATGTACAGGAGATCCAAATATTTCCACCGCGACCTATAACCAGGATGGTGATGCATTACCTTTAGTAAATGGTCATAATTACTCCTGGCATTGCTGGAATTCCGGTTATGATGAAAATGGATATCGGATTGCCGTTTCCGAGAGTATTGACTGGCATTTCGATTATACCGGGCCATAGGTTTCTAATTAGCCCGAGAAGATGAATATTATTTTTTATCTGAAAGCATGGCTTATAATGCAAAAAGCGATTTTATTTTTTAATATGGTGTTGGATTCTAAGGATTTACATATGAAAAACATCTAGAATTGAATAAACTTGAAATAAGGTTATTTAGATGAAAGTGTTAAAATTAGCTTTAATGATTTCATTGGGTGTATTATTTCTCAATAGTTGTACTATATCTAATAATAATGTAAATCATACTCCAATTATCCTTTCTGAACCCACTACTATTGCCTGTTTAGATGAAGAATATAACTATGATGTTAATGCTATTGATGAGGATGAAGATAATTTGGTATATGAGTTAACTAATTCACCAGAGGGAATGTCCATAGATATTAATAGCGGTGAAATTTTTTGGTTACCCCAAGCAGATCAAATTGGTGAGCATGATGTAGTAATTTCAGTTGATGACGGAGAATTGTCAGCTATTCAATCTTTCACTATAGTGGTGCAAGAAAATGATACAATAAATAATGATTCAGTAAATATTGTCTTATTAGAATTAATACCTGAGACAGTTATTGCTACCACCGGCGATCCCTTCACCATCGAAATCGTAGCTGAGAATGTCACTAACCTGCTAAGTGGCGATATTACCCTTACTTTTGATGAGACCAAACTAACCTAGAAGTCTTCTGCCCTGGGCGGCTTTTTCAGTGATGGCTTTAAAAGTGCTTTGGCGACAGGTGGCTCACTAAATATCGCATTTGCGACTACGGATGTGGTAAAACCCAGTGGTAGTGGTACCATTTTGACGGTTAACTTTGAGCGCATCGATTCAGGGGTAACCGACATCTGCTTTGGTGTCACCGTATTAACCAATCAGGATGGAATTGACTTCGCTCATGACCAAGGAGGATGTGTTTCCTTTAATTAAACTTAGATGAAAAGCTGTTTCTTAATTCTTTAAATATTGGGAAACAGCCTTCTATAAAAATTACCAAAAGGAGGTATTACTCATGTCAAATAAAAAATTTCTCATTCCCCTATTTATTTTATTTATTATCTTGACCCTTACCGGATGTTTAGGCAAATTCATCAATACACCACCTTTAGATGATCAGACCGGTACTCTTATCCTGGATCCGAATCAACTCACCCTGACTCCCGGTGAAGACTTCACGGTCAGCTTGATCACCCCTTCTGTGCAAAACTTAAAGGCCTATTCGGTTACCCTCTCCTATGATCCTAAACTTATCAGACTTAATGAAGTCACCGAAGGTACTTTCTTCTCTTCGAAGGGAGAGACCTTCTTCTATCGTGATATTGACAACCAACAGGGCTCTGTCTTGATGGACTGTGCCATCTTGGGCCGTGACCTTGCCGTCTCTGGACAAGGTGTCCTGGCCACACTCTCCTTTACCTGCCTGAAGACCGGCTCAGCCAGTATAACCTTTAAGGCTGCCGATACCCGGGATACCTACAACGGGACTATTGTGACGACCCAGAAGGGGACCCTGGTAAAAAGCCGGTAAAATTAAAACTTATTCATAAAAGAAAGAAGGTATGAAATGATGAAAAAGCATCTCTATTTCAAATTATTCCTTTCTCTGTTTTTATTTATTTTACTATTTCCCCTCATTCTAGTTGCCGATGCCGAATGCATCGGAGACTTTGACGGGGACTTACAGGTGGGGATTTATGATCTGCACATTTTCGCCATGGCCTACCGTTCTTCAGAGGGTGACGAAAACTGGAACCCGCTCTGTGATCTGGATAGTAATGGTACGATTGCGATTTATGATCTGCACGACTTTGCCATGCATTACCGGGATGACTGCAGAGGTTCATTAAGTGGCACAGTAATCTCTGATGTCGGTGGTCCGCCAGTAGAAGGTAGTTTAGTTGAAGTTAAAGAGGGTATTACCCTAATAAGTACCACTACTACCGATGCTCAGGGTAACTTTGAGATAACTGGATTAACTTACGGCACCTACGATATCATTGTGACTCAATCAGGCAGAGCTACCAGCAAAGCACAGGATGTGCATGTTATCAGCAGTCAAACTATTGTAGTAAATCTTGTACAAAAGGAAGTAAATGTCCCTACATGGGAAACCGACCCTCCAACTATTTCGACTACTGGAATTGTAGAAGGTGTTACTCTTTCAGGAACAGTAACCTGTTCAGTTGGAGTTATTGATGATTCAGATATTAAATATGTATTTATAGGTATTAATTATTTTCCCAGTGAGTTAGAAAATGATTATAATACAATATTACCTTCTTTTGATACTACCTTTTTCCCTGATGGCGATTATCAAGTTACCGTAGTAGCTTATGATATGAATTATAACTGTTCACAACTGACTCTGAATGTTACCATAGATAATGGAAATTCTGGAGCTGTGCCGGTAGCACCTACTTATCTATGGCCCGTATCAATCACTTTGGGAGAGAATATAAGTTTCTTTAGTACAGGAAGGAGTG
>DOZA01000347.1 GCA_003518245.1 Bacteroidales bacterium
GAGCTTACAACATCTCCATACGAATACCCTGCTTCGTTGAGTATTGCACCAATATTCTTAAGAACCTGCTCGGTTTGTTCTTTAATGCCTCCATTGACAATAGTTGAGGTTCGAGAATCTACAGGTACCTGGCCTGAGATATAAAGAGTATTGTTTATTTCCACAGCCTGGCTGTACGGCCCTATAGCTTCGGGTGCTTCAGTTGTGTGTATTATTTTTTTCATGGTGTGGTTATTAATAATTATCATGATAATCTTTTCTGCGCTCATATTTAAGATCCTGCAATACGCTTGCCTTAACACGTATTACAAAATCCCAGCTCTTAAGATAGCCCGTGGGTATCCAGTTAAAGCTCATCTCCCAGCAGTGAAGGTCCCTGGTTATACCTATCCTGGTCATGGTTATGTCCTTGCTGCGGAAATCATATCCTGTTGAATAGCTTATTGCATAGTTTTTTGTAAGAGTGACATTACCACTCATTGTGACATTCTGATTTATTACTGATTCATCCCTTGTCTTCGTATAATAGAAGTTATAGGCTACCCTCATTGTCCAGGGAACATTGAAATTGACATAACCATTTTCATTGTATATCATATCCTGTCCTGTCTGGCTACTACTTACGGGGGCAGGACGATCAGCCCCCTGCATCGACCTGGGCATCTCATCCATTGCTGATTGTTCCCTTTCTGAACCGGCACCCTCCTGTATGCTTTTATCCTTACCCTCACCAAAAACAGATTTGAACAACTTATTAAGCTCGAAGTTGAGGCTGATATTGAAATTAGTCAATCTGGCCAGTCTTCTGTTCGCCGACCATTCACTTACATTTATTCTCCTGTACAGTGAATCAGTTGCATACATATCAAAATTTCCCCTTGCAGAAATACTCAGTTCATTGAACAGGTTTGTCCTCATAACCATTGAGATGGGGCTCCACCGCAACGAGTCAGCAAAAATATTATAAGAGGTGTTAAAGCTCAAGTTATCAAGTATTTTTACCTTCTTCTCAGAATCTGCCGTATCCTTCTTTTCTCTCACCTTGGCTTCAATTATATTGGTAAGAGAAAAATTAAGGCTCCCATTCTTACGGGCTAATGAAGGGGTACTGTAAATACCGTTCTCAAATATGGAATAATCCGTCTTATTACCTGCTGTATCTATCTGCACCTCCCTGTACATATCCGAAGAAAGACCTTCAACAGCCGGGATAAAAGAAAAAGAAACTGAAGGTTTCATAACATGCCTGATAGCTACAATCCTTGATTCAGGATTTGTAAACAGATACGTTCCAAATATCTGTGGGCTGTAACTGGCACTTATAGAAGGTTTTATGGCATGTCCATAAAACACACCCTTTTCTTTTTCAGTGACCACGGTACTGATTGTATCATTTGTAATAGGATCAATATATTCAGGATTCCATCTCTTGGAAGTCCTTTCAGTGAACAGCACCCCTGAATATCTCAGTGAAGGAGAAATGGAGAAATTATTGAACGGGCGTATAGGCAGGCTTATGGGAATATCATGTTGAAAGCCGTTTTTCATATCCTCAAACATCTTACTGGTAAACATTCGATCATCAGTTGTTGCGATGCGATTGTCGAGGCTGGCAGTATACTGCAGTTGTAATTCCTGCCACCATTTTGTAGTATTTCCTTTGCTTGTAAGCTTCAGGGGATATATCCTGGACATTCCAAAGCTCATTTTCGGCAGGTTAAGGCTTACAGTTTTTGCTGCTGTATTCTGACTATGGTTAAGGCTTGCCGAAAAATTGAAAGGAGTTCCTTTCCATGTTTTTGAATAACTTATACTGGATTGCTTCGTAGTATTGACATGTTCCTGTACTTTATAACTGTTTTCCCTGTCAAAACCCGATGAACTGAGATTAACGCTTGCTGAGAATCTAGTCCCAGGCTTTGCTTTTGAATCCTGGGTATGTGTCCATCTGACCGAATAATTACTTGTTTTGGAATAGTTTTCAAGACCCTTATAGCCATTTACATTATTTGCATAGTTAAAGCTAAAATTACCACTGAATTTATACCTCTTTGAATAATTACTGGCTGCAATGAGCCTCCATGTTCCATTGGTGTATATATCACCGGTAAAATTTAGGTCGAAATAATCACTTACCGCAAAATAATAACCCATACCCTTAAGAAAATATCCCCTGTTATTTTCCTCCCCATATCTTGGGATTATTATACCGGAAGTATATTCTTTCTGTACGGGGAAGTAACCGAAAGGCAAAACCAGTGGCAAGGGGACATCCTCAAGTACAAGGAAGGCAGGGCCGGAAACAATCTTTTCCTCCGGGATTATCTTAGCCCTGGGCAGGCTTACATAGAAATGTGGCTCATCAGCATCACAGGTAGTATACTTGCTCCCCTTTACATGCAGAGAGCCATCTTTGTGTCGTTTGGTAATTTCACTGTGAAGGAACCCTTCCTGCTCCTCTGTAACAATATTCCTGATAATTGCTTCTTTTGTCTTGAAATTATATGTAAGTTCATCAGCCTCAAATTCCTCATCACCATCCCTGAATCTGGGTATATCGGTAAGCTTACCCGTTGAGTCGCGCTTGCCCCATGCATTTACCTCGCTCGTTTTAAGGTCAAGCACCATATAATAAGCTTCCAGACTGATATCACCATATACAGCAGAAGCCTTGTTTACAAGATAAACCTTCTGATTATCCATATATATATACTGGCTGTCTGCAGCATTGTATACTATAGGCATATCAACAGCATCAGGTGATATCCTGAACTTTTTCACTCCTGCCGAATCAACTCCGGTGGTATCAACCATAATGGTATCCTGCATAAAAGAGACCGTATCCATTACAGCTACCAGAGAGTCAGGCACCCTCTGAACTTCCTGACTGTACAGGAATGTTGAAAAAAAAGTGCTTATGATGATAATATGTATCTTTGCTGTTGAAATACTATATTAGTTTAGTACTATTTTTGTAATGTTTCATTGAACGGAGTAAAACTAATTAAAATCATCTTCATAGCATGAATTGCAGAATTAAAAATATCAAACATTATACCATATTTGATTCAGCATTCATAGTGGTTCTGGTAACCATGGCCTTATTATTTTCACCCTATAATTCATATGCCGATAAACCGCCTGAAAATGAGTGGGTAGTAGTAATTGATGCAGGACACGGGGGAAAAGATCCGGGTGCTGAAGGAAAAAGGAGTAAAGAAAAAGACATAACTCTTGCTATAGCACTTAAGACAGGTAAATATATAGAAGAACTTCTGGATGATGTCAAAGTAATATATACCAGGAAAGAGGATAAATTTATAGAACTATATAAAAGGGCTGAAATAGCAAACAAGGCCAAGGCAGATCTGTTTATTTCAATTCATTGTAATGGATTCAGAGATACGAGGATCAGAGGTTCGGAGACTTTTGTAATGGGTATTCATAAAAACCAGGGCAATCTTGAGGTAGCAATGAAAGAAAACTCGGTAATAACACTGGAGGAAGACTATACCACAAGATACCAGGGTTATGACCCTAGCTCATCCGAGTCTTTTATTATTTTCTCCTTAATGCAGAATATTTACCTGGAGCAAAGTCTGAACTTTGCCAACTATATCCAGGACCAGTTCCGTAACCGTATCGGGCTTACTGATCGTGGAGTAAAACAAGCCGGTATTATAGTGCTATGGCAAACAACAATGCCCAGTGTACTTGTTGAAACGGGCTTTATTACAAATTCACAGCAAGAACGCTTCCTGCTCTCAGACCAGGGTCAGGATTACGTAGCATCAGCTATCTTCAGGGCTTTCAGAGATTATAAATCGGCTATTGATCAGAAAAGTGATTTCAGTACCGTGGCAAGGGATGTAAATAGCAACGATAACCAGATATGGTTTATGGTTCAGCTTGCAACATCATCTGCCAAAAAAGAACAACTGCCTGACCAGTACCTGTCAACAGGAGAAATTACAGAGATTATATCAGGTAAATATTTCAAATATGCCACTGGTAAATTCCGTTCTTATGCCGAAGCTGCACAGAAAAGAAAGGAAGTGCAGCCAGAGTTTCCCGATGCTTTTGTTATAGCAGTCCGGAATCTTAAGATAATACCTCTGCAGGAAGCTATTGAAAAAACCGAGAATAAATAACATGAAAAATATCTCAAGAGAAATTATAGTCGGACTGACAGCCCTTATTACAATACTAATATTTATATGGCTGTTCAGTTTCCTGAAAGGGAATAATCTATTTAGTAATACTGACAGGTACTATGCCGTTTTTAACGATATCGGGGGACTTGAAGAATCTGCGCCCGTTGAGATAAATGGCTATAAGGCAGGTATAGTAAAAAATATCAGGTTTATAAATGATGGCTCGGGAAGATTGCTTGTCACCCTGAGCATAAACGGAGGGTATAAATTACCCGAAAGTACAATTGCGGAGGTTACACCTGAAACAATACTCGCGGGAATGAAAATACGACTGCTAATAGGTGCAACCAATGCTTATCATGATATTGGTGATACCCTGATATCAAGACTCGACATGGGTGTGATAAGTAATCTAGGTGATGAACTTAAACCTGTTATCAGAAAAGCAGATAATATAATAAGTGATATTGATACACTGCTGAATGATCTTAAGACGATAATTACGGATGACTTCAAAAAAGATATAAGGGAAAGTTCAAAGAATATAAGTAATGCAACTTACAAACTAGATACCCTGCTTGAAAGATCCGGTGATAATATAAGCAGTTTAATATACAACCTCGATAGTTTCTCGAGTTTGTTACAGGAAAATTCCCAGATTATGGATACAACCATTAGTCAGTTATCGGAAATTACCAGTGAATTGTCAAAATCAGACCTTAAAGCTTCAGTAAACAACTTTAATAATGCTATTAAAGAAACAACAGCAATGCTTAACAAACTTAACAAGGGTAAAGGATCGGCCGGATTGCTCCTGAATGATGATTCATTGTATACAAATCTCACTCTAAGCCTTGAACAATTAAATCTTTTACTGGAAGATCTTAAGACAAACCCGGAGCGATATGTAAATATATCAGTGTTCGGAAGAAAAAAGAAAAAATAATATATCCCCATTTACTGGGCATGTTAGAACGCTGATTCAACCCTCATATTTATAATTACCTGGTATTCTGTATATTAAATAAGTTTATATTTTTTTTATTTTTAATTGATTGAAAGCTAATACCATATAATTTTTTTGAAAAAATCAAGCAAAATAAATTTTTTTTTTCATTTTTTTTTTTACAAATATTGCTTCAGATTTTAACCTGTGTAAAAGCCGTATAAATTATTAACCGCTAATCTACATGAATAAAACACATCATGAGGTATGGGACAGTTGTCTTGAGATTATCAAGGATATTATTCCCTCAATCAGTTTTAAGACATGGTTTGAACCGATCATACCTCTGAAGCTAAAAAATAATGTATTAACCATTCAGGTACCGAGTCCTTTCTTCTATGAATATCTTGAAGAACAATACATTGACGTTCTACGTAAAACACTCAGGAGGGAATTAGGCAATGATGCACAACTTGAATATAATGTAGTTATGGAGAATACCCAGTTCTCCAGCGGTAAGCCCTATACGGTTAAATATCCTTCAAGCAATAAGACCGAGTTAAAGAACAAGCCGGTATCAGTACCTTATGAAGCAGCTCAGACATCAATAAAGAATCCTTTT
This sequence comes from Bacteroidales bacterium, assembly GCA_003518245.1. GTDB lineage: Bacteria > Bacteroidota > Bacteroidia > Bacteroidales > VadinHA17 > UBA9300. The sequence continues at coordinate 5,723 of DOZA01000347.1, forward strand.
GTAATTCCTGGTATTAAAAAAGTACATTTTGATCCCAGGCTGAACCCTGATTATTCATTTCATAATTTCATAGAAGGTGATTGTAACAGGTTAGCCAGGTCAGCAGGGATAGCCGTTGGTAATAATCCAGGAGGTACAGCATTCAACCCTCTTATGATTTATGGCGATTCCGGACTGGGGAAAACCCATCTGGCACAGGCTATCGGCATACAGGTAAAGGAGCAATTCCCTGATCAAGTAGTTCTTTATGTAAATGCAAATAAATTCCAGACACAGTTTGTTGAATCAATAAGGAATAATAACAGAAATGACTTCCTGCATTTCTACCAGATGATCGATGTACTGATACTTGATGATGTACAGGAATTTGCAGGAAAAGAAAAAACACAGGATACTTTCTTCCATATATTCAATCACCTGCACCAGAGTGGTAAGCAACTTATACTTACCTGCGACCGTCCTCCTGTTGAGCTCCAGGGAATGGAACAACGTCTGCTGTCAAGATTTAAATGGGGACTTTTGGCCGATCTTCAGAAGCCCGATTACGAAACAAGACTGGCCATTATGAAGAAGAAAGCCTATAATGATGGTATCGAGCTTGATGAGGAGATATTTGAATACCTTGCTGCAAATATTACGAATAATATAAGGGAGCTTGAAGCAATACTTATATCCCTATATGCCCAGTCAACATTAAACAGGAAGGAGATAACCCTTGAGCTGGCAAGGCAGATGATAGACAAACTTGTCAAGCATACTACAAGGGAAATCACAATTGACTTTATCCAGAAGATCGTATGCGATTATTACAGAATACCATTAGAACTAATGCAGAGCAAAACAAGAAAGAGGGAAATAGTACAGGCACGCCAGGTATCAATGTATTTCAGTAAGAATTTCACAAAAGCCTCCCTGGCAAGTATTGGTTCACAAATAGGAGGTAAAGACCATGCTACAGTATTGCATGCCTGCAAAACTGTCAATAATCTGATTGATACTGATAAACACTTTAGAAACCAAATAACTGAAATAGAAAAGAAAATTAAAGTATAGAATGAAACTGTCACAATTAAGGGAGGAATTCTTCAGAATATTTGATAACAGGACAGATGAGCCTGTTATTTTTTTTAGTCCAGGGAGGGTTAATCTTATAGGTGAGCATACTGATTATAATAATGGCTTTGTTTTTCCATGTGCCCTAAATTATGGTACTTACCTGGTTATCAGGAAAAGAAATGATAATCAACTTTTGATGAATACCCTGAACTTTGACTTTTCGGATATTCAAAACATTGACAACATAAATAAGAACATATCAGGTGAATGGGTCAATTATCCACTTGGCATAATAAGCGAGTTTTTTGACAGGAAAATACAACTGGGAGGAATGGAGATGCTGTTCTCCGGTGATATACCAAATGGCGCAGGACTATCATCCTCTGCCTCAATAGAAATGGTTACTGCTTATGCCCTGAATATACTATATGACGCTGGTTTATCTAATCTTGAACTCGTAAAGATCAGCCAGCATGCAGAAAACTCTTTTGTTGGTATGAACTGTGGCATTATGGACCAGTTCGCTGTAGGCATGGGGGAAAAAGATAAGGCTATCTTTCTTAATTGTGATACTCTTAACTATCATACTGTACCTCTTGAGCTTAATCATTATCAGCTTATTATAAGCAATACAAACAAACGTAGGGGTCTGACTGATTCAAAATATAATGAGCGACGTTCAGAATGTGAAAAAGCAGTTGAGTATATAAATAAAAAAGAAAGTATAAAACACCTCAGCCAATTAAGTATTCAAGACCTTCACCTGCTGGATGAACTGATCCCTGATGAAATAATAAGGAAAAGAGCCAGACATGTTATAACGGAGAATAACAGGGTATTACAGGCTGTAAAAATACTTGAGAACGGAGACATACCACAGTTTGGAAAACTTATGAATGAGTCACACGATTCATTGAAAGATGATTATGAGGTTACTGGAAAAGAGCTCGATGCCCTGGCCTATGAGGCACGTAAAATTGAAGGCACAGTTGGAAGTAGAATGACTGGTGCCGGGTTTGGAGGATGCACTGTAAGCATTGTTCATGAGAACTATGTTGACAGTTTTATCGAAAAGCTTGGAAAGGCATACACATCAATCACAGGCTTAAAAGCCGATTTCTACAAGCCCGATATTGAAGACGGAGTAAGGCAGATCTGATCTATTTTATATCCCTTACGCACCTGAAGCCCACAGTGGCATTACGATCAAAACCGGGTGATACAAGTAGTAGCATCTGGGTCTTATCAAGAGGCTGTGGTCCACCCTGCACATACCACCAGCTTGAGGTTGGCTTATAATAACTCCCACCCCGCATAATTGCAAAGTAGTATATGCCATTACTATAAATATCGTTTGTGAGCTGCCATACATTACCAACGATATCCATCACACCATAAGGGCTCTGCCCCTTTGTAAAAGCATCTACAGGTGTGGACCTTTCAAAAGCATTATTACACTTAGTACCGTGAAACTCGTTCCCCCATGGCCATAACCTGCCATCTGTGCCCTGTGCTGCCAGCTGCCACTCTGCTTCGGTGGGTAACCTCTTACCAACCCATTCAGCATAAGCCCTGGCATCTTCCAGACTAAGATACACTACAGGATATTTCTCCTTGCCCTGTTCATAAATACCGTTTACCCAATGTTTAAGGTAATTAACAGTATCTGCCGGTATATATCTTGTCTGACTTATAAAGTTATAGTATTGTTCATTAGTAACGGGGTATACATCTATCAGGAAAGAATCAATATTATGAACAATGTTGTTATTGCTCTCTGGATAAGGAATAAAGTCATCATTTGAACTCAATTCGTAAGTTATTTCAGCACCAGGGATCAATACCATATCCCGGGGATATTTACCTTTATGAGACTCTGTTTTTTTCACCTCGCTTATTAACCATGGTAGGCCTCCCCTGAACTTGGTTATTAATTCATCAACAAGTGTCATATCATTAAACAGCTGTATAATGATTTCTCCTTCATAGTTGGGGAACATGTCAGTAATATCCAGCTTTATATTATCCCTTATTTCCATCTCAACGGCCTCTGAACCATATGATGGTTTACAATTCCATATCTTAAGCAGGCCCTTTTGTCCTGAGTTGATGATAAGAGTATCATCCTTAATATTAACATCCAAAACTTCGGGAAAGCATGCAATGCAATCAATGCTTCCTTCCGAGCGTGTTCCCACATATCTTTCATAATATGGACTTGTACTCACATTTACATAGTATATATTACCCTTTTTAACAGGCTTAAGCTCTTTATGATGCCATAAGCTTACATAATGGTATCCCTCTTCATAATTTATTTCAAGCAGGGGCTCATCATAGCCTTTATGATTCATATTCAGTATGGTATAGATATTCTTATTACCATCTTTCCATTTATTTATATGC
>DOZA01000070.1 GCA_003518245.1 Bacteroidales bacterium
CTACTTAATTAAAAGAAATCAGTATTTCTGTTTGCAGGCTCTGAGTGTATTCTGAAGCAATGATACTATAGTCATTGGTCCCACCCCTCCGGGTACAGGGGTTATATAAGAGCATTTAGGGGCTACATTTTCAAAATCAACATCACCTTTAAGCTTCCAGCCAGATTTTGTCTTGTCTGACCTTACTCTTGTTGTGCCCACGTCGATTATTACGGCTCCCTCCGACACCATACCGGCTTTTACAAATCCTGGAACACCAATAGCCGCAATTATTATCTCCGCCCCTCTTATTATGTCTTCTATATTTTTTGTCCTGCTATGAACAATTGTAACAGTTGCATCAACTCCTTTTTTGGAAAGCAAAATACTCACAGGCCTGCCAACGATATTGCTTCTGCCTATAACAACGCATTTTTTTCCGGATGTTTCAATATCATATCTTTTTAATAATTCCATAATACCGCATGGGGTAGCCGGAACGAAAGAAGGCAATCCAATAGTCATCTTACCCAGGTTAACAGGGTGGAAACCATCTACATCCTTGAAGGGATCCACCGATTCAATAACTTTATCCTCAGAGATATGGCCAGGAAGGGGCAGTTGCACAATAAAACCATCAATATCCTGGTCATCATTCAGTTCTGCAATCTTATCCAGAAGTTGTTTTTCAGTTATTCTGCTTTCCATACGGATAAGTGTTGACTTAAATCCTACCTGTTCACAAGCCTTAACCTTATGGGAAACATATGTCTCACTGGCGCCATCATTACCGACCAGGACAGCTGCCAGGTGCGGCACTTTATCTTTTTTTTCCCTTATCTTTTTTACTTCTTCTGCTATTTCCAACTTGATATCAGAAGATACCTTCTTTCCGTCGATTATAGTATACATATAAACATTATTTCGTATGCAACATATTTGAAAGCTGGGCAGCTCCACCTTTTGATGAGACTGCTTTCATCATCTTACGGGTTTCATTAAACTGTTTGAGCAGCTGGTTCACTTCCTGAACGGTTGTACCCGATCCGTTGGCTATTCTTTTTCTGCGACTGCCGTTGATAATTACCGGGTTTGTTCTTTCCTGCGGTGTCATACTCTGTATAATAGCTTCAATTCCTTTAAAGGCATCATCATCAATATCAAGGTTTTTAATTGCCTTACCCACTCCCGGAATCATACCCATAAGGTCTTTTACGTTACCCATCTTTTTTATCTGTCTGATCTGAGAAATAAAATCATTAAAATCGAACTGATTCTTTGCTATTTTTTTCTTCACTCTTGCAGCCTCAAGCTCATCATATTGTTCCTGTGCTTTCTCAACAAGTGAAACAATATCACCCATACCAAGAATCCTGTCGGCCATCCTGTCCGGATGAAATATATCAATAGCATCCAGTTTCTCACCTGAACCAATAAATTTAATTGGTTTATTTACCACGCCACGTATTGACAATGCTGCACCGCCCCTTGTATCACCATCCAGTTTGGTAAGCACCACACCATCGAAATCGAGCCTGTCATTAAATTCTTTTGCTGTATTAACAGCATCCTGCCCTGTCATAGCATCTACGACAAATAATATTTCATGCGGGTTGACAGCTTCTTTGACAGAAGCGATCTCATCCATCATTTTCTGATCTATTGCCAGACGTCCTGCTGTATCAATAATAATAAGGTCGATTCCGGTATTTTTAGCTTCTCTGACTGCTCTTTTTACAATCTTAACAGGATCTTTATTATCCTCTTCAGTATATACAGGCACCCCGATTTGCCCGCCCAGCACTTTTAACTGTTCAATAGCTGCCGGTCTGTATACATCACCGGCAACCAGCATAGGGTTTTTACCTTTTATGCTTTTAAGCATTTTTGCCAGTTTGCCACTGAAAGTAGTTTTACCTGATCCCTGTAATCCGGCCACAAGAACAATACATGGATTGCCCCTCAGGTTTATATCTGCCTTCTCACCTCCCATAAGTGTTGCCAGTTCATCATGAACAATCTTTATCATCATCTGTGATGGCTTAACAGCATTGATAACATTCTGTCCCAATGCTATTTCTTTAACAGTATCGGTAAATGATTTAGCTATTTTATAGTTAACATCGGCATCCAGCAGTGCTCTTCGTACATCCTTCAAGGTCTCAGCAATATTAATCTCGGTTATCCTTCCCTGCCCTTTCAGCAATTTAAAGGATCGTTCCAGCCTGTCAGATAAATTTTCAAACATCCCTAATTACTTTTTATGATATCTCAAATATATTAATATTATTACATTCTCTCCGGCATATCTATACCCAGCAATCTCATTGATTCATTTATAATTATGCCTGAATATTCAGATAAACATATCCTGAAATCCTTCAATTTATCGTTTTCTTCTCCCAGGATCGTATAATCATGATAAAACTGGTTATATTCCCTGGCAAGTTCATATGCATAGTTCGCTATAACAGATGGATTGAGTGTTTCGGCTGCTTCAACAACAACAGTATTAAACCTCCTGAGAAGTTTTATAAGATCACATTCTTTCTCATTCAGTACAACGTCAGCACTTATATTCTTAACTGCATATCCTTTATCCTCTCCCTTTCTCAATACAGATTTTATCCTGGCATACGTATACTGCACAAAAGGACCTGTATTACCATTAAAATCGATTGATTCCCTGGGATTGAACATCATATTTTTACGCGGATCAACTTTCAGTATAAAATATTTCAGTGCACCCAGTCCAATCTTACGATATATCTCTTTTTTTTCTTTATCATCGTAATCATGTAACTTACCCAGCTCTTCCGACATTTCCCTTGCAGTGATCACCATTGTATCAATAAGGTCATCAGCATCGACCACTTTACCTTCGCGTGATTTCATTTTCCCCTCCGGCAGGTTAACCATACCATATGAAAAATGGTGAATACCTTCAGCCCATTTATACCCAAGTTTTTTCAATATTAATTTCAGAACCTGGAAGTGATAATTTTGCTCATTACCAACAACATAGTATTGCCGGTCAAACTTATAATCATTATATCTTTGCACAGCCGTTCCAATATCCTGTGTCATATAAACTGCTGTACCATCTGTACGCAACAGTAATTTTTCGTCCAGTTTATCCGATGAAAGATTCACCCATACTGAGCCATCCTTCTTCCTGTGAAAGATACCTTTTTCAAGTCCCTCATTTACTATGTCCCTTCCCAGTTTATATGTATCCGATTCATAATAAACTTTATCAAAATCAACACCCATGTCCTCATAAGTGGCATCAAACCCTTCATATACCCAGCTATTCATCTTTTCCCACAGAGAAACAACTTCCTTATCTCCCGACTCCCATTTTCTGAGAAGCTGTCTTGCATCATGCATCAGTTTAGATTGTTCAGCCGCTTCTTCCCGTGTCAAACCTTCCGATACTAACTTTTCTGTTTCTTTCTTATATGCTTTTTCGAACTCAACATAATACTCACCTACAAAATGATCTCCCTTCATCCCTGTATCAGAAGGTGTTTTACCCTGTCCGAAAAGTTGCCATGCCAGCATTGATTTACAAATATGTATACCCCGGTCATTAACTATATTGGTTTTGTAAACCTTATAACCACAGCCAGTTAATATCCTGGATAGTGAATATCCCAGCAGGTTGTTCCTTATATGCCCCAGATGCAAGGGTTTATTAGTATTGGGTGATGAGTATTCTATTAAAGTTATCCTGTCCTTACCTATCTCAGAAAATGAATACCGGGAACCTGATAACCAGAGTCTTATAAATTCATCAAGCCATGCTGTTTTACTCACCTGGAGATTAAGAAAACCTTTCACAACATTATAGGCAGTAAATCCTGTATTTACTTCAAGTATATATTCCCCAAGCTCGGAAGCTGTATCCTCAGGTGATTTCCCTGAATATTTAAGCAGTGGAAAAACCACAACAGTAATATCACCTTCAAAATCCTTCTTGGTTGATTGTATCTGCATATCTGATGGTTCAACATCTGAGACATACAGTTTTTTCACAGCATCGATCAGGTTTTTTATAACTGCTTTTTCCATCATTTTATGATAGTTTTCAGGCAGCAAAGATAATACATTTTACTTGAAGAGGTTTTTCGCTCTTCACCCGCATTTTTGACGTCCTAATTCTGTATTTTGATAACCATTTGTATGAAATACCCTACTTTGTTGATAGATAGTCTGATTTTTTTGACGAACAGTTTACCGCCTGTGAAAAAAATGAAATAATTTTGAAACAAAGCAACGATAATTTCGTTGAGTTGAAAAATGAAGCTTACAAAACTACACATTCCTGAATCAAAAAGAACCCCTGAGATTGATTTCAATCCTGATAACGGGATGTTAATCCTCAAGGGAAAATCAATTCCTGAAAACGCAACAAAGGTTTATGAACCGATACTTGACTGGATGAAAAGTTACATCAAAGTTGCGCCTGAAAAAACCTATCTGCACTTTAATTTATCCTATTTCAACACCGCTTCATCTATATGGATGACTCGTATGGTAAAGGTTCTCAGTAATATTGATGATCATGAGAAACTGCTTACAATTAATATATACTTTCACGTTGAGGAATATGATGAAATGGATGATGAAGATATACAGGAAGCCATATCCATGGTCCTTAAAGTAATAGATAAAGCCACAGTAAGCCTGGGAGTCAAATTATTTGGTATCGATGATGACGGATCCATCCTGAAAGAAAGACTCATACTTCTCTGATAAATACATCAAAGACTTTTCGTTTTCTGCATCTGATTGATTAACTTTATTATTCCTAAATTTTCAATAACAGATGAAAACCATTTATGGATTTCTTATAATGATATTTATGACCATGAACATTTCAGGCCAGCAAAAAGGGAAAGACAGGGATCCTGTGGTTGCAGGATCATTTTACCCGGCAGGGAAATCAGAATTATTAAGACAACTGGGCCAGATGTTTGAAGAGGCTGCAGTTCTTGTTTCTTTTAATATTAAGCCAGAAGAGAAGGTCAGGGCCATTATCGCACCACATGCAGGATATGTCTTCTCAGGAACGGTAGCTGCCTCTGCTTATGGATGTATACCAAAGGATGCTGAATACGATAATATTTTTCTTATTGGATCGAGTCACAGGGTATCCTTCCCCGGGGCTTCAGTTTATACGAAAGGTAACTACCTTACACCCCTGGGAACCGTGACGGTTAATACCGAGCTTGGAGAAGAACTTATAGATAATTCAAAACTTTTCAGTTATTACAGTTCTGCCCACAGCAGTGAACACAGTCTGGAAGTACAGGTCCCCTTTCTCCAGTATCACCTGGGTGATAACATCAGGATTGTACCGATTGTCCTTGGCACACAGAACAGTAAAGTGTGCAAAGAAATAGCTGATGCACTCAAACCTTATTTTAATGAGAATAACCTTTTTGTTATAAGCAGTGACTTCAGCCACTACCCTCCTTTTGATAAGGCGGTAGAAATTGATAAAAAAACTGTAGAAGCACTTATATCAGGTGATCCCGATAAATTCCTGAGGACACTGAGGGATAATTCAAACATGAATATTGAAGGACTGGCTACCAGTATGTGCGGATGGACTTCCGGACTAGTACTGCTTCATCTTGCCATGAATGAACCTGAGCTGGAATTTAAACATATTCTATATCGTAATTCCGGACACAGTAGTTACGGTGACAGGTCGAGTGTTGTAGGATATAACTCTGTTGTACTGATTCACAAAGATTTTAAAAATAAAAAAAACACTGATTTTAGTATAGAGTATGAAGATCAGCAAAAACTGCTTGAAATTGCAAGGGAATCTATAAGGTCATACCTGTACAAGGATAAATTGCCTGAAATAAAAGAATCAGAGA
>DOZA01000315.1 GCA_003518245.1 Bacteroidales bacterium
ATATTGGCCATCTCAACATCTTCTGAATGCCTGAGGCAGGTATTCAGGAAAGATGCCGAGAATAATGCATCCGCCATAGTATATTGAGAAGCAATGCTGTTATTCTCCCTGGCCTTTACCAATTTTTTTACTTCTGGATCGGAGTAGTCCTGCACTGACTTCCTGGGAAATCCGGGATGATGCCAACCCCGAAGATTCCATTCATCGAAGGCTATCTTAATTTGTCCCCGGTAGCCGGAATTTTCAAGAATACTTATGAAGCTGTTGATTCTCTTCTCAGGATTCTCAGATTTAATTATACAAGAAAGATAATCCGGCATTTCGTTCTTCTCATGAAGCCTGCCAAGCGGATAACCGTGAATTGAAATATAATCGAGATACGGGCCAGCCATATCAAGTAAATGCGGTGCATAGTCTTCGTTTGAAGCAGCCGACAGTTGTATCTGAGGATCCACCTTCTTCATAGCCTCTGCTGCTTTCAATACGAACTGCGCCCACTGCTCCTTAGGTTTATGTCCGATTTCCCACGCCCCATAGTTTTCGTTACCAATACTCCATATCCTGACATCCAGGGGCTCAATAGAACCGTTTTCAATTCGCAATTGTGAGTAATCACCACTGGTACCATTGGTGTATTGAACCCAGTTGCACATCTCTTCCACTGTACCGTTTCCAGCGTTCGTGCATATATAAGGTTCACACCCTACCAGGCTGCAAAACCTGACAAACTCATCAGTGCCGAAAGTGTTTGGCTCACGCACTCCCCAGGCCATATCATCTGTTGGTGTACGATCCATGCCAACACCTCTTTCCCAGTGATAACCACTAACGAAGCACCCACCGGGCCAGCGAATAACAGGTATCTTTAATTCCTTTAATGCTAATATCACATCCTTGCGAAATCCGTTATCATCAGAAAGCGGTGATCCTGGATCATAAATCCCTCCGTAGATCTGCCTTCCAAAATGTTCGAGGAATCCTCCGAAGATCATAGGATTGTAGTTTATTGCCTGCACATCAGTATTAATGCTAATAGTGGCCTGGTTAGGCTGTTTATGCTGTTCTGTACATGCAACTGCGATCAAAAACAAAAAGCTACAAAATATTGATCTTTCAAAAAACGGGGAATGTGGTATTTGTCTCATCTCTAAGATTTTTACATATATCATTAAACTATATTATCAAAAATATTTTTCTTTAGCTTAATATTATAGAATTACCAGATTTTTATCTTATTAGCAGCCGGTTTTATACTTTCAAATGGTCCTGCCACCGGGTTTTTCCTATTTCGTATATCTCCAAAAAAGTCAGTATCGATTGTTACTGGAGAGCCACCGGTCGTTTCAAAGTATTGTTTGCTTATGATCGTTTTACCGAGAAGGTCAGTTGTTACAAGATCATTATTCAGATCAAATAAGTCTTCATCATAGATAATATGAAGATATATTATGCCATCTTCATCTTCAAGTCGTATCTCAGGGTTAAATTCTCCTTTCTCAACAAAATCCTTCTCTTTCACAAAAGACTTTGCTCCACCCAGATAAACATTTCCATTGATATGAACAGGAAGTTCTGCTTTTTCATATTTCTCCAGACCTTCACCGGCAAAAATATTATTGTAATATCTGTCATCACCTCCTGGAATATCACTAACAGCAATCTTTTCCGTTGTATGTGGTTTGAAGACCGGAGTTGTTCTTTCTTCAGTACCAAAGTATACTTTTCCAGCCACTAAATTATGAACATAGGCTGTGCCTGTTGATAAATTTCTGATTCCGAAAGGCGAAAGTAAAATATTGTTACCCACCAATACAGGTCCGTGATTAACTTCAAGAAACAGGTCCTGGTGCATATTATTATAGCATATGTTATTACTTATCCTTGTGCCCTGAGCCATCCAGTCCAGCCATATTCCTTTATACGCATCATGGATATGGTTTTTATCAATTACCATATCGATGGCAGCATGTATTTTAATTCCTCCCATTTCGAAACCGGTGAATTGCCTTTTGATATATATGTCATGAATATGGTTGTTTGATATGGTACTGAATATAGCCCCCAGGCTTCCACATATACCTGCCTGTTCACAATAAAATATTTCATTATTTCTTACAATATGAGATCCTACAAGCTTTTTACTCCAACCTGATTTAATTACCTTATCCACTACCTCATTATAAAGCCTGACACCGTCAGGAACTCTACCATTTTCAGCGGGGTTGCCAACATTATTACCGCTTTTTCTATCTTTTCCAAGTGTTATTCCCGCGCACCTGGAGTTGCTGATAATATTATCTTCGATGATCCATCCCTTACTCCAGTTTGTTCCTATAATCCCTATCTGTTCGGCTGTAGGTGGCGACCAGGGTGTAGCTGCCTGTGTTATAATAAATCCACGTACCGTGATATAATTTACTCCGGTTTCAGTCGGGTAAAAGCAAGTTTTCCGGACGTTTATTTCTACATTTTCCCTGTTAGGATCATACCCGTGGAAGTTAGCATATATGTAAGTTGTATCATTATCACTTTCACAGTACCATGTATAATCTGAGCCCTTCTTATTCTCATGATTAATGGGATTCAGTACCTGCTCAATAAGATCTTTCTCATAGAGTGATTTCTCATTAAGATAAACCTCTCCGGTATGATGTTCACGGTCCCCCGGGAAGAACCAATCCCCTGTTATTACAACCATGTATGGATTATAGTCACCAAAGAAGCTATTTGGGATAGATACCTTCCATGTACTACCTTTGATCCTGGTCCAGCCTTTTATCACCTCCGAGCCACTTATCTCAACCCTTTCTCCTTTTGCCGCCTGGTAAATGATCCGTTCAGTATGAGAAGTACCTCCCCTGAGGGGATTAACATATTCTCTGTAAATACCTTCGTGGACGGTTATGATATCACCTGGCTGAGCAATATTTGCTGCAGCCTGTATTGTCAGGAAAGGTGATTTAAGGCTTCCTTCGTTTGAATCATTACCTGATTTTGATACATGATACTCTCTGGCAAAAAGCAGAATATTAAAACATAAGATTACTAATGTTAGCAGTATTCGTTTCATATGTTAACAATTATCTAATCAAAGATAGCTATTAGGATGTCAAAGTAAAAGAAGCCGGACACCAGGTCCATTATCGCTAGTATCATAAGAAAAACCTATCCAGGGGAAAAGGGAAAAAACAGAAAATATCAGCTAAATTCTGGAAAGTATCTCTTATCTTTCAAGATAAACCTGTTCAGTAATATTTGATTTAAGAAATATGCTCATGGTAATCTGCTCTGATCAATCTGTTTTTAACAAAAAAGTTATGATAGTGTTATGATGGAAGGCAAACCTGTGAGCACCAACGACACGAAGTACCGGCCAAGGCGTCTGCTACACAGTGGTTTCGCATTAGCCGCCACTATTGGTGGAATCATCGGCCTGGGAATCCTGCGCACACCAGGGGAAGTGGCTTCGGTTACAAGTAATCCCTTGTTGTATGTCTTTCTATGGTTGTTAGGCGGTCTGTTCGCATTACTGAGTACTATAGTAGCTGCCGAACTTGTGGCAATGACACCGCGATCGGGTGGACCCTACACCCTGGTGCGCCGTGCCTACGGGCCATTCCCAGGTTTCGTAATTGGCTGGGTCGACTGGTTGAGCTATGTCGCTGACATAGCTTTGAAGGCAGTCGTGGTCACCGAATTTGCTGCATTGTTGCTTCCGGCAACGGGTCAATGGCATATACCTCTGGCAATCATGGTTTCTNNCCCTGGGTGAGAGAATTCAGGAGATCGCTGCTGCTATCATGGCACTAATTGTTGTCGGTTTCACACTTTTGCTGTTATTCTCCGGGACATCAGTTGATAATAATTCCGCTTCGCTATCGGTAGAGGCCAGTGGAATTGGCAGGTGGAGCCTTGTGATTGCGGCCCTCATTTATACTTACGACGGTTGGCTGTATGCAGCATATTTCAGTGGAGAAATTAAGGGCGGAGGAAGAGCTGTAGTACGCGCCTCAATCAAAGGTGTGGTCATTGTCATACTGCTCTATTTATTCCTGACTTCGGCTTTGGCCTGGAAGGTGCCGCTCAACAGCCTGGCTGGCAGCGAACTGGCTTTGGCCGGGGCCCTGGAAATGGTTGGATCCCCGCTCGCTTCAGATATAGTACTGGTTGCGGCAATGTTTATGATGCTGGCCCACCAAAACCTTCTGTACATGAGTACTCCCAGAGTTCTCCAGGCACTGGCGGTTGATGGTCTTGCGATCAGGCGGGCAGCAGAAATCTCTAAGGGGGGCAATCCTGTCGTTGCAGTGCTACTATCCTGGGGGCTGTCAGTTGGTCTGATCGTTATTGGTGGTTTCGAATTTCTGCTGTATCTTTCAGTATTTTTCCACCTCTTTGTATATGTTTTACTGATCGCAGGAGTCATCATCCTGCGTTTGCGCCAGCCTGACGCAGACCGTCCTTATAAGGTCTGGGCTCACCCCTGGAGTACATTTTTATGTCTTTTCGGTTGGATAGCTCTCACCGTGTTCGAGACAGTTGCCCAGATTGAAACTGCCATCTACGCTGCAATTCTGGTTGTGATAGCCTGGCCGATTTACCGGGTTATCGTACGTTCCGGACATATGATAATTAATAAATAAAGGAGGAAAATATGAGTAAAATAGTAGTCCTGGGCTGTGGAGCAGTGGGAAGAGACATGGCCATCGACCTGTATAAGGATCCTAACCATGAGGTCATCTCTGTGGATATCAACCGCGATTGTCTTGATCACCTTGCCCGTGAACATCCCATCCAGATACGTGAAGAGGACCTGTCCACGGAAGAAGGGGTTATGCGTTCTGTTGACGATGCGGATATTGTAATCGGTTCGGTGCCCTACAATATAGGATACACAATGCTCGAAAGAGTCATTCACGCAGGCAAGAACATCGTGGACATCTCGTACTTCCCTGAGGATCCTTTCGGCCTGGACAACCTGGCGAAGTCAAAGGGAGTCACCGCCATTGTAGACTGCGGAGTTGCACCAGGTATGTCCAACATCATTCTTGGAGATCATATGCGAAAGATGAAGGTTGAACGTTACGAGTGTTACGTCGGTGGCGTTCCGAAGTCAAGGAATGCACCTTTAGGGTACAAATCGCCGTTTCCTGTCCTCGAGGTTTTAGAAGAATACGCCGAATCCGGCAGCATGGTTGAAAATGGTAAGGTTGTTATCAGGCCGATGCTCTCCGAAACCATGACGATCGATCTCGATAAGGTTGGTACCATGGCTTGCCTCAACTCCAACGGCCTCAGAACACTGATCCGTACCACTGACATCCCCGAAATGTTTGAGAAAACCCTGCGTTATCCCGAACACGTAGACATGATGCGAACCTTTAATGATATTGGATTCTTCGACACGATACCCATCCAGGTAGAGGGCAATTCTGTGCGGCCCATAAATGTTACTGCTTCACTGCTCTCACCCTATTGGAAATATGAACCGGGCGAAGCCGATATTACTGTCATGAGGCTGGTAATCTCCGGGGTGAAAAACGGAAAACCGGCGACATATACCCACGACCTGTTCGACGAATACGATCCTGCTACAGGAACCCTTTCCATGTCCAGGACGACCGGGTACACCTGTACAGCGGTCACCAAGCTCGTACTTGACGGTGGTTATTCACAAAAAGGTATCAGCCCTCCCGAGTTTATAGGTAGAGTCGATGGATGCTGGGAAAGTATCGGGAAATACCTGGAAAACCGTGGAGTGAGGTGCTCAATGAAGCGGTCCTGAGAGTATTATTATTACTATTGGAAATGAAGACCCGGTATAAAGTATTATAAGATGAAGTGGATATACTTTTTTTATCTTAATTGCAAGGATCCGCGGCTTTCAATCCAAATAACCAGCCACTGCAAGAATAGCCGGATCAGTGTTAAGACTGTTACCTTGTTTATGAGATCCTTCCCTGCAACCCGGAAGCATGGAGACCCGGCTAAAAAATAAAATAATCGAATATTTAGTCATATTGAATCCTTTACTAACTTATTTGAAAGAAAATGAATCGAAAATGAACAGGTTATTCTTTCCCCCCTTAAACACAAAACAAAGGCTTATAGTACCATCCTGAGATGGAAAATCAAACGTGTATACATCAGGATCTTTTTTACCTCTTTGCTTTTTTAGCCTGTAAGATGCCAGGATTTCACCTTCGGGTGAATCACGGTGTATCTCAACAATAACACCCTGAAGATCTGTTGCTTTGAATTCAATCTTTGACTTTTGTTCCAGGCCATAAATATTAGGAAATGTAAGAAAGTCGCCATGATCGATACCTGTAACGCTGAATCCGCCTTCCTTGTTTTCCATTTTATTGATCTGTGAGGCTTTGAAATAGTCTTCTGCTTCTATGCTTCCATTGTTTGCATCGTATTGTCCCACTCCTGTCCCATCTACTCTGACAGGAGCAATCTCCCCGTTTTCTTCATAATGAACATAACTGATAAAAGATGACCTGAAAAACCTGTTACCTGTCTGACTCATATCATCATAATTGAAATACCATTGATTATGCATTTCGAAAAATGAACCATGGCGGCCCTGCCTGAATCCTGTCGGCCAGGTAGGTTCTTTATAACCTTCGGCGAAGCTGGAATCAGTCAGGATTGCATCAATATATTCATACGGTCCGTATATATTATCCGACATGGCATAAAAACACCCCCAGGAAAGATAGAACTTCCCTTTATATATATGAATGAAAGGTTTATCATCCGTAGGGTGTTTTTTATTCATTCCATCCAGGTTATATGGTCCGCGTGGATTGCGAATCGTAATTTTCACTGGTTGTTCTGCCAGCGATATCATATCCTCATTTAACCTTGCTATGTAAAAATCCCACACCCCAAAAACAATATAATAATCACCATCATACTCGACTATACCCGGATCATACGGATCGGTAAGGACCAGGCCTTCTTTCAGTAAAGGTTCCCCCAGGGGGTCCGTCCATGGACCTTCGGGCGCTTCGGCAACCATCACTCCAACACCATGGTTATGTTCAGAGAAATACCAGTAGTACTTGCCATTCCTTTTAATGAAATCAGTGGCCCAGCATTGATTGTAAGGTTTTCCTATGTAAGTCTTCTCCGGATGTAAAGCATATTCCAGCTTCCAGTTCACCAGGTCTGCTGAAGAATACATTACCCAGTGATCACTATCAAACCACTCATTATCAATCGACTTGTCATGGCAGGCGGTCATGTATGCTACCCCGTCATATACACGAATATGGGGATCCGTAATTCCATCGAGAACCGGAATTATCGGATTATTTGGGGTCATACTGTCAGATGCTGAGGTGTTGGATTTTGTTCCATCAACTCGGATCATCATTACTATATCATTAGTCCGGCTTTCAGGTACAACTTTCAGATGGGTAATTTCACCATTTTGCAGGCGGCATTCCACTATTGTTCTTTCCGGTGCATGCAATTTGAAATCCACATCCCATTCCTGTGGCCATGCAGGGAACAATACTATCTTATCTCCTATTGTCTGCATCAACATCTCCTGTAAACCGATCATACCACTTCCTCCCCAGTTATGATCGGGCACCCAATCGTGTCCCGGCCCCCAGAATGTCGGGAAACGCCGCGGGCTGTCCCTGAGCTTTTCTGTATTGTATTCGGCAGCTTCCTGTGCCATTCCCATCCGGGCAAACTGGATACCATCCTGGTGCCAGCTCTGCACTTTCCCCTTCCGAAAGGCCGGAGCAGTCTGGTAGGAATTTTTGAATAACTGTATCTCCTCATCGCCCAATTTAAATTGATTAAAGGGAAATAAGGGATAAAATTGAGGGAGTTCCATATTTGCTTCCTTTATCCATGATTCTGCCGGTTTGATAATTTGCAATCCATCCGCTTCACCATAAGAATAATCCGGAATTCTATGTAAAAATTCTTTGTAATAATTTTTCTCTTTCTGTGAAACATATATTTCATCCAATTCCAGCAAACTATTCAAGCAAGCCCGTAAACCGGCAATCAAATCACCTGGATTTTTTGCTCCCCTGTATGATTCGCATGAGGTAGAAGGAAAAATAACCAGTTTCCCGTTCTCATCCGTAGCTTTACCATTCCGCATTTTCTGTCTCAACTGATAATGTTCGTCAAAAAATACTACAGACGATTTTATAAATGGTATATATTCAGATATATCATTCCCTGAAAACCGGTGGTATTCCATTATCATATAAGCATGTTCAAGCTGCGATTCCCAGTGATAGGCACATGATTGATTTGCCATTACCCCTTTCTCTGCAATGTCATTGTATCCTTTAGCACCGGTAGCAAGCGGATCGCCAAAAGGAATTTCCTGCCCCCGTGCACGGTGTCCGTCTCCTTCCCATCCCCATCCGGCACCAAAGACAATCCCCGGGGCACTCATGTACTCGCTGAAAACCGCACCCTGATGACCAAAATGCTTTTTTACCCTTGCAGTTGCCCCGGGTAATCCTTTCCGGTACAATTCAAATTGAGGAAGAATGGCATCAAAATCACCTGCTTTCAACATTGGCCAATATACAAGGCGCTGGTTTTGAGCAGTATGCACTGCCCCGCCCCATTGACGCCAGTCTGGTTCATAGTTAGCTCCTTCCTTCACTAATATCGGATCATAAATTAAATGTCCGCCATTAAATTTTGTGGGATATTCGCCATATACATTTCCTCCAAGCTGGTATCTGAAGAGCTGATAATTCCTGCTCATCTGCCAGACAGGGTTTTCAGGGTCAGGATTTTCAGGATGAATGAAAATGTGACTGCGGTTCCAAAACCGGTGCCACCAGGCAATAGTTTTTTCAAAGGCCTGTCCCTTGTTTTTCCCTGCTGACTTTACAGTTTCAAAAAGATGGCTCTTCCAGGCTTCAAGTGTTTCAGCCTGCTCAATGTGTGTGGCGATGGTTATGCGATAGTTCTTCCGGGCCTTTTTACTTTTAAGTTTCCAGGATTCATAGGGCGTTATCTGATATTTACCTTCATCTGTACCGTCTGGTATTAAACCATCTCCAAAAAAATAACCTCCAAAAGTCCGGTTTTTTATATCGTCATAAATCTCATCTTCATATTCTTCCAGTTCCTGCTGTTTAATTAGCAGTTCGGGTATAAGTTTATCTTCAGGATTTCGATGATAAAACAACACACCATCTTTATAGAATTCGATTTCATCCTTTACACGAGTGACCCTTCCGGGATAGCCTTCCAGGCTGAAGCAGGTAAAACGTTCCCTGCTTCCATCACGAACATCCAGCAATTCTTTTCCCTCGGTCCGCCAGCTTTCATATGCGGCGACAACCTCAATTTCAGAATCCGATTCAACATCAATACGAACAATTGGATTATCCACTTCAACCCATAATTTTACAGTAGTATTCCTGAGTTCTTCGCTGTTGGATTCAATCTCAATATATCCCTCCTGAAGCTTTAATTCCTGACGAAAGGAAACAGCGTTTATAAAGGGATCAGGCGATATTTGCAAACGAAACCTGCCAATCTTCAGATATTCACCGTTTTCGCTCAGGCTGCCGCTGCGCTGGACATAAAGCATTAAATCCCCGTCTTCAACCCAAACATTACAACCAATATCACCTCCAACCAGGGGCATGGATTCGCTGGAATTTTTGCTCTGGGAATCCCATACTATGTTGTAGTCATCCGGAACATATTCAGTCTCTGTTTTCTTACAGGAAAGTGCTACAAGAAATATAATTACCAGTGATAGTTTACAATAACTCACAGCTATATATTTACATTTTAACCGGTCCGGGATCATAGTTATTTTTCCACTTCAAAACCTAAGTCTGGATAAACATTCTTATAGAAGTTTTCAATTGATTCCGGTTTCAGTATATCATCGTTATACCTGTCACCCCATTTTTCTTCCAGCTCATCTGAGGGTAATTTAAACAGCAATTGATCAGGTAGGTGGTCTATATTCTCGGCAATATCACGCCAGTACTCCACCATTTCTTTAAAAATGCCCGGTTTTTCTTTTGCCAAGTTTTTTAATTCGCTGCGATCTTCTGTTATATTATAAAGTTCCCACTCATTAGCCCTGAATGAAGAAATTTTATAATCTCCCTTAAACAGAGCGCGGTTAGTACTCCACTGCTGGTATAGAAAATCGCGCGGTGAAAGTGGTTTCCCTTTGAATGCATCCACCAGTGATATACCTTCAACAGGCTCAACACTATGACCCCGTATTTCTTCAGGATACTCCCCTGCG
>DOZA01000061.1:0-1730 GCA_003518245.1 Bacteroidales bacterium
ATATTAATGATGTGTCCAGTTTTGGTATTGCCGATTTTCGCTACGAGATACCCAGCTCCGGTCTGAAGCCTGAAAAATCGCTTAGTTATGAGCTGGGCCTGAGACAAAAATCATCTAAGATATCAAGCTCTTTGTCATTCTTCAAAACAGATCTTACAAACCTGATTACCAATGTGCCTGCAAGTTACCAGGGACAGGATTCTGCCTTAATAAATGAGGAGAATAATGAGTATATAGCTTATTACCGTAAAGAGAATACCAACAGAGCATATATCTGGGGTTTCGAAGCAGAGACAGAGATCAGCGTACTCAGATACCTGGGCTTTTACGGAAGGCTGTATTTTACTTTTGGAAAGGATCTTTCCAATGATGAGCCCTTGCGTAGGATCCCGCCGCTTAACGGTGTTGCAGGTTTTAATATATACCCCGGCAGGAATATACACATACGCACCGAATACCTTTTTGCAGGTAAACAGGACCGCCTGTCAGCTGGTGATATTGCTGATAATCGTATTAGTATTGGAGGTACACCGGGGTGGGGAATAGTAAATATATCTGCAGGATATACCCGTTTTCGTCACCTGGATATAAACATGGGTATCAATAATCTTATCGACACCTCATACCGTATACACGGTTCAGGGGTAGATGGCTATGGCAGGAATATATGGCTGGGGATAAGACTATCTGTCTGATAATACCGGGTAGGCACGGTTATATCCCTTCATGGCATGCCATAATATCCTGTTGAATACATCTTCGTCAATACGGTCATAATTATCCAGGTCCTGTTCCAGTGATTTTTCTGCCCAATAGCGTTTTTTACCTGCAAGGCTCTCCAAAGGAGGATTAATCTCATCAAGAGGGATAATATTTGCTTCAGCATTATAAGGTGTGAAATCGGGTTTTCCGGTAAAACACTCAAACATGGCTTCCGCAGTCATATCTAACTGGTTCATAGGAGGAATACCTAAAATATTCTCCATTGTTCTAACCATGTTTATCTGTGAGTAATAAACAGACACAACCTCGTTACGTTTTGTATAAGGACTAATTACCAGTCCGACAGTACGATGTCCGTCAACATGGTCAAGCCCCGCCTGTGGATCATCTTCTGTAACAAAAATACATGTCTCTTTCCAGAATTTACTCTTGCTTATTGCTTCCACTATCTGCCCTAATGCCAAATCATTATCTGCTACCGCAGCCCGTGGAGTAGGTAATCCTGGTTTGGTACCCGATGTGTGGTTATTAGGTAAGGACATAATGATAAAATTGGGGAAATTATCATTCTCTTCAAACTCATTGAGCTCCTTAATAAACTCAGAAGCACGGTAAATATCCGGCACTTTATTCGGAAAACTAATATAGGATGGACAAATATATGGTGTTAGTTGCTCAATGTTTGCTTTTGCTTCTATTGTGATCCTGTTCGTTCCCTGTTTAAAATCATTATATATCTCAGTAAAGCTTGCATTGGAGGGTGTGATAACTGCATCGACAAATTCACCATAATTGCGAAATGTCAGTCCGTTCCTTAAAACATTATCCCAGATAAAACCAGAGCTTGCATAAGCCAGGGCATCATCTCCATCATAAGGATAACTGCGGGTAAAACCACCAAAAGCTTTTTCCAGGTAATCAGTCACATAAGCTTCATCTGTCCACTGATGACCATCAGCACTAAGCACGCCACTGCAATAAAAATTATCCAGTAATACAAATGTCTC
>DOZA01000061.1:1761-7654 GCA_003518245.1 Bacteroidales bacterium
GTATCCCCATCCCCCTGGGGCATATCGCCAAATACCTGGTCATAGGTTCTGTTCTCCTTAATAATATATACAACATGCTTGAAATGTGATGTCTGGTGAGGTAATTGAGGAACCGGTACTTTCTTCTTTTTATTTCCTTTTGCAGATTTGTTGCTCAACATTCCTGCCAGTGAATTATTTTTAGTGACAATGTCTGTCATACCTTTTAATTCATTTTCTCCGGGAACAGGAATAATTGAGATACTACCCATATGGTCATGAGAATTATATCCCGGGCGATCTGTTCTTTGATTACGTGAACCTATACCTTTTACATTGGCCACATATAAATACGTACCTGTACTGTTCGTTGCTATTGAACCGGGGTACCAGCCCGTAGGAATATAACCTGCAATATTGTTCGGGGCTTGTGTCTCAATTACACATATAGCATTGTCTGTACCATTGGCAACATATAAATATTTACCGTCAGGAGATATTGTCAGGGCATTTGGAGAACTGCCAAAAAGCTGATTATTATTTGTACGGACCGATATTTCTCTGACAAGCTCATCAGTTTTGGTATCTATTACTGAAATCACATCACTGTTGGCACATGCAACAAATAGCAGAGACTTGTCTGCGTTAAAAACCATGTCTGTGGGATGTAAACCCACTTCAATTACTTTTATCTCGCTTTTGTCATTTAGATCAATAACCGACACTGAACCGCTATTTGCAATTCCTGTTTTTGGATCAACCAGTATCTGGCTGCCTGATGAATTATATGTTGTTTCACCTGCTTTTGGTTGTCGACCGCCATGATTGCTTACATATGCTTTTGAATTATCTTTCAGAATAACATCATAGGGAGCCATTCCTGCCGGTATTTCCTCGATTATAGTATCTGACATGTTTATTACAGCCAGTGAATTATTACGGCTAAGAGTAACAAAAATCTTATCCTCTGTATCGTTTAATGTAATTCCGCATGGATATGGGTTTCCTCCTGCTGCAGGGCGGGGTAATACAATTGGCGTTTCCCATCTCATTATGTTCTCATCACTTATCCTGGCAATAAGAATATATCTGCTTGCATTAGTAAGATAGATCCTGCTGCTATTTTCCGAATAGTATATTCCTGTTATCGATGATCCACTACCCGGGAATTTCAAAGATTGAATAATCGTCCTGTCTGATAATCTGATCAGATCAAGAGAGTTTTTATTTTTTACAGCAAGAAGTTTCTCATTATCAATCAGTGCAATGTCAACAGGACGGCCGGGGAAATAAACCTGGAATCCTGCCGGTCTTAAAAACTGGTTTGTAGGTACTAAAACACTTCCATCAGGCTGTGGCCCTACTTTTTGATAAACATAGTTATTTTGTGCATCTGCTCTTTTGCCATAAAATAAAACTGATATTATAAGTAGAGCAGTAAATAAGAAATGTTTGATATTTGTTTTCATGCGTTGATAATTTAAACAATAAACCTGAGATAAAAAGCCGGCAGTTATTCAGTATCGCAGTTTTATCTTCAGTTAATTTATTATAAAGACTTTAGCTACTCACCGTTAAGTTCCAGGCATGCAAGACCCGTGGCAAACAAAGAACTGGTGGTTTTATGAAACGAATATAATAAACAATAATTTAGATATCTAATACCCGGGCTATTAGATTTCCTGCATATTGCATAGAGATATACTCCACCCCGCAATCTATAAGCAGGAACCAGGGGTTTCTGAACCTGCGCTGAGTTTATCGAAGGAAGGGAGCCAGGTTATGCTGAGCAAAGCGAGGCTGGTTACGCAACCGCAGGGTGCCACTCCTATATCCAATTACATATAATTATATTTTTATTTCTAATTTTATATTCAATTACATATAATTTGCATATATTAGCAGTAATTATATCTAAAAACATATAATGAAGAGACTGGCTGAGTTTGTAAAAGAAAGACGTAAGGAGGTTAACCTGACCCAGGAAGAGTTTGCTGAGCGTGCAGGTGTGGCCCTGACGGTAATAAGAAAGGTTGAGCAGGGTAAGACCAACCTCAATATGGATAAGGTGAACCTTGTGCTCAGGATGTTCGGTCATGAACTGGCACCGGTAAACAGTAAAGAACTGAAATAATGAGAAAAGCTGAAGTATATTATAAGGATCATCTGGCTGGTTTTCTTACCGAAAAGGATGATGGTGAATACATCTTTCAGTATACCGGGCAGTATGTAAAGGAGCATCCCGGTGAATTTATAGCGTTTACCATGCCTGTGGATAATAACCCATATACCGGTAACCGCCTGTTCCCCTTCTTTGATGGGCTGATACCTGAAGGCTGGCCTCGGGGTCAGAATGACAGTTATGAGACAGCCTCTAAATACTAATCCCTGAAGTCACCAAAACATACAAATCAGCAAATTGTAAATTAGCCAGCCTTATTCAGGGATTGACTAATAACTGCTTGCATTACATAATTCTATGTGTACTTTAAATCTTGTCCCTTGACTGTCCGGGTTATTTAATGATTTACAATTACTTTGCGATATAAACAGAGGATACTACCGGATTAATATTTACAGTTGTCAAAGAAATCTTTTTATAAAATCAACTCTGAAACCTATACGTACTTAAAGAATTATTATATTCGTAAAACAATGCCTTATGTCTCCTACAAGATGTGGAAAATTGAGCTGAGGGCATACATTATTAAGATAAATCCAAAGAAAATAATTCATATGAAGAAAATAATTCAAATACTGATAGTATTGTTGCTTGCCGGGTGCAGCCTTCAATGCAGCAGAAAGGATAATACACCCTGGATATTATCTGCACCTGCTGGTGATGAATTCACAAAAATTAATAAGTCAGGAATAACGGTGATACCTAACGGCAGATTTGTTACTCCGGCAGGTAAGACTATTATGACAGCTCCTCATCCCTACGGGCTGGCAATTAGTCCCGATGGTAATACGGTTGTTACTGCCAATTCAGGAACCGAACCCTTGTCAATCACTATTGTTCGCAACATATTGTCTGAAAATCCTGAAGTACAACAGGTACCCCCGGGGCCATCTACTGACAGAGGTGTGCTAACTTCGGTGTTTATGGGACTGGCAATATCACCCGACAACCAGACAATATATGTTGCCGGGGGACAGGAGAATAAGATATACATCTTTGATGTTGAGACCGGTGAAAAAAGAGGCGCTATTGATTGTTCATTTGTATCTGAAGAGTATGATTATTCTCACGGGTATATAGGTGATCTTAAGCTGACGAATGATGGGCAAACACTTTATGCTGTTGACCAGATAGGTTTCAGAATGATCATTGCAGATACCAGGACCGGGAAGCTTAAACACTCGGTACCTGTAGGACGCTATCCTTTTGGTATATGCCTCTCGCCTGATGAAAAGAAGGCTTATGTCGCCAATGTGGGGATGTTTGAGTATTCCCTTATTAAAGATGGAGTAGGAAATAACTCAAAGATAAAACCGATTGACTTCCCGGCTTTTGCCTATGGCTCCAGGGAGATGGAAGAAGGGATAAAAAATGACACAGTACTGATCCCCGGACTGGGTGATCCCAATGTTGCAGAATCATTCTCGGTTTTTGCTGTCGACCTTGAAAACCCGGCAAAACCGGAGGTTGTTGCTAAAATAAAAACCGGTCACCTGGTTGGTGCTCTGGTTGATGGTATACCGGCAGTGGGAGGATCAAGCCCTAACTCAATAGTGGCGACTGATGAGTATGTATTTGTCAGTAATGGAAGCAACGATAATATCTCTGTTATTTCACTTACACGGGATACAGTGGTAAATACTATTTATCTCAAACCTGATGAACGGGTAAAACATTTCAGGGGCGTTATTCCTTTTGGGCTCGCACTAAGTATTGACCATAAGGAATTATATGTTGCGGAATCAGGGATAAATGCCGTTGCCGTTATCAGTATTCCCGGTATGAAAGTAATGGGGCATATTCCCACAGGCTGGTTTCCATCTAAGGTAGCAGTGACAAATGACGGGAGAAAACTGGTTATTACCAATGCCAAAGGATACGGCAGCGGGCCTAACGGAGGAGCTGCTTTTGACAAAGAATCAGGCAGTAGTTATATCGGTTCATTAATGAAAGGAACACTTCAGATTATAGATATTCCCGGTGAGAAGGAGCTGAAAAAGATGACAGGGCAGGTCGTTTCAAACAACTTTAAATTCGTAAAAGCCAGCGATCAGGTTTTTAAGGATAGGAAAGAGAACCCTGTACCATTATATCCCGGGGAAAAGCTAAGCCCCATAAAGCATATTGTTTTTATCTCTAAAGAAAACAGGACTTATGATGAAGTATTCGGCCAGGTAGTGAAGGGAGAAGGTGATCCATCACTTGCCCGTTATGGCAAAGATGCAAGCTTTTCCAACAGGAAGGAGACAAGCTCGGTCTCAGAGGCTGTTGTAATGCCAAATCATCTGTCACTGGCAAAACATTTTGCTATCTCAGATAATTTCTATGTTGATTCCGATGTGTCTGCTGATGGTCACCGCTGGCTGGTTAATACCTACCCCAACGAGTGGTGTGAAACATCAACGGTAGCCAGCTACGGAGGGAACAGGAACTACAGGGAAAACTCGAAGGCCCCTGGAGTTTTTGCCATGAACGGAGCTGCAGGTGCCATTTACCCCGAAGATTATAATGAGGCAGGTTCTATGTGGGATCACATGGAGCGTCATGATGTGAGTTTTTATAATTTTGGCTTCGGGATAATGTTTGAACCTTCACTCTATAAACCTGAATATAAATATACAGGCATAAGACATTATATAAACTATCCGGTACCAAAGCCAATTTTTAAACGCACTTCAAAAACATATGCCACCTTTAATATGGCAATCCCTGATCAATTCAGGATAGACCAGTTTATTAAAGAATTTGAGAGCAAGTGGAATACTGGTAAGAGCCCTATGCCTGCATTTACAACCGTAATTATCCCAAACGACCACGGTGCCGGAGACAGGCCNNGTTTGATGAGAAATGGATGAATGGTAATGATATTATGCCGCAACTAATAACAGTGATTATTCCCAATGATCATGGTGCAGGCGACCGCCCGGATGCCGGCTACCCTTTTCGTGAAAGTTATATGGCTGATAATGACCTGGCTGTAGGTCGTATTATAGAGTACCTTTCCCGTACACCTTACTGGGAAAATATGCTGATCGTTATTACGGAAGATGACGCCCAGAATGGAGTAGATCATATAGATGCTCATCGTAGTATCCTTATGCTTATCTCTCCCTGGGTAAAAAAAGACTTTGTCAGCCACTGTCATTATAGCTTTGGAAGCTTGTTCAAAACATTCTGGAACATTCTTGGCTTACCCTATTTAAATCAATATGATGCCGGTGCCACCGACCTTTCCGATTTCTTTACCGGCACCCCTGATTATACTCCATATAATGCCTTGCCTGTAGATAAACGGATATTTGATCCTCAAAAAGCCCTCGATCCTTTTGATGAAGATTTTGATTGGAAGGCTGTAGAAGAATCACCCCTTATTGATAACATGGAAGATATGGTGCGCGAAAGCAAAGAACAGGATGAATACCGTCTTGAAAACAGGGAGAAGAAGGACTCATAAAGATTATATACCAGTGTCCTTAATTTAAGGGAAACTATTTATAATATTATTATTGTAAGTATGAATAAGATAATACCCATAAATATCAATATAAAACAGGCCATGATATTGTTTGGCCTCCTGGTATGNNTGTAGCCATGATATTGTTTGGTCTCCTGGTGTGTATTAATGCATCGGCCACACTGGGGACATTAAGACCAAATGCTTATGATGAATATAACGCCGATGCAAAACTTCTGATAAGAAAAGAAAGGCACCTGTTTACATCTGCACTCCAG
>DOZA01000009.1 GCA_003518245.1 Bacteroidales bacterium
AGGCAGATATCTGAAGGCTTAAACAGGTTAAAGTATGCATTCAGATCTCTGGCAACACCAAAATGTGAACCTCCGTCTATTCTGTTTGGTGTCAGTCCAATTTCAAAAATGGTGTCATATTCCACATTGAAGTATTCATGAGCAGGGATACCGATGGGTGTATCATCCGGCAATACCATAATACCTTCGTGCGAATCACCTACACCCAGTTCATCTTCTGCACAAATCATTCCTTCGGATATCTCTCCACGTATTTTGGATCTTTTTATCTCGAATGGTTTTCCCTTATAATCAAGAACTGCTCCGTGGACAGCTACTACTACTCTCTGTCCTGCCTCTACGTTAGGGGCTCCACATACTATGCTTAACAGATCATCTGTACCTATATCTACTGTTGTCAGAAATAATTTATCAGCATTTGGATGTTTTATGCAAGTTTTTACTTCGCCTGTAAATACCTTTTTAAGACCTCCTTTAACAGATATCCAGTCTTCCATTCCCTCAACCTCCAATCCGATATTTGTGAGAATAATACTAAGTTCATCCTGTTTCTTATCTGTATCCAGGTATTCGAGTATCCAGTTGTATGAGATCTTCATCAGTAAAGAAAAAATATTTAATCATTCAAATTTGTAAGATACCAGTATTTTAGTATCAATATATTGGCTCAGACAAAAATAAGGATTTTTAAAAAAGTATTGAGATGAAAAATTACTTTATTTAACTTATGGTATTTGTCTATCTTTGCATAATTAATTGATATTTTAGAATATCTTGAGAATAAAGATTGGATTTTAATATGAAGGTTGAAAAGAATGACAGGTTAATATTACTTACAAATGATGATGGGCTCTATGCCGGGGGATTGAATACACTGATAAATGTAATTCAGGAGTTTGGGAAGGTTGTTGTAATATCAACTATAGAAAGCCGCTCGGGAATGTCCCAGGCTCTTACGGTAAAGATGCCTTTAAGGATTAAATTACTTGATGAAACAGATACAAAGAGAATATATGCCTGTAGTGGAACACCTACTGATGGAGTAAAAATAGCAGTCAACCAGTTGCTTGAAAGAAAACCTGACTGGGTCGTTTCAGGGATAAATCATGGAGCCAATGCATCGGTAAGCGTTATTTATTCCGGGACAATGGCTGCTGCTATTGAAGGATGTTTATACGGCATTGATTCAGTTGGATTTTCGCTCAATAGTTTTTCATCAAAGGCTGATTTTACACCTTCGGAAAAATATGTCAGGATGATTATGAATAACCTTATCAGGCACAAGCTTCCGAAAGGAATATGTCTGAATGTAAATATCCCATTTGTTCCAGGCAAAGAAATAAGAGGTGTTAAAGTATGCCGGCAGGCCAGGGGTAACTGGAGGGAGGAATTTGAAAAACGAAAAGACCCAATGGGTAAAACGTATTACTGGTTAACAGGTATATTTGAAAATCATGAGCCTAAATCTACCGATACAGATGAATGGGCTCTTGCTAATAATTATGTTTCTGTTGTACCGGTATCGGTGGATATGACAGCTCATAATTACCTTGATGATCTGAAAAATCAAATCAATAATGAGTAAAACTCAATTCAGTAACCGTTTTTTAGCAGGTTTTATTTCCGGATTATTACTCCCTCTCTTGGTGTTCTTTATAATATACTTATTCTCAAATGACGATATGTCATTTAGATTATATGTAAACAGGATAATCGGCAGGAATGCCCTGGCAAGTGTCGTTAGCCTTAGTGTACTGGCAAATTTGATAATATTCCTTTTATTTAATCGTTTTGATAAACTGAAGAGCTCAAGGGGTGTGCTTGGTATAACTATTATCTGGGCCCTGGGAGTGCTGGCAATAAAATTATTTTTATAGGAATCTTTGATTACAATATAAGTTATCTTAAAATTTAACTGGTAGTGAAATATTTTATTATTGCAGGTGAAGCCAGCGGTGATTTGCACGGTTCTAATCTGATAACAGAGCTCCTGAAAACTGATCCCGATGCTGAGATCTTTTGTTGGGGAGGTGATAAAATGAAAAAGTCGGGGGGACAATTGCTTGTCAATTATAAGGAACTGGCTGTGATGGGTTTCTGGGAAGTTATTATTAAGCTGGGAAGAATATATAAATACCTCAGGAAATGCAGAGATCAAATCAGGCAACTGAAACCTGACCTGGTAATACTTATTGATTATCCTGGATTTAACCTGAGAATAGCCAGATACCTTAATAGCCTGGCTATTAAGGTTTATTACTACATTAGCCCAAAAGTCTGGGCGTGGAAGAAATCCAGGGTTAAGAAGATAAAGGAATATGTCAACAGGATGTATATCATTTTTCCTTTTGAAAAGGAATTCTTCAATGAGCATAATTACGAGGTTCATTACTTTGGCAACCCACTTGTCGAAACGGTTGAAAAGGGTATAAAGACATCATCAGGAAGAAAAAAATTCCTTACGGAAAACAACCTGGAAGATAAGCCGGTAATTTCTTTGCTGCCCGGTAGCAGGTTGCAGGAGATTAAGAAAATATTACCGGTGATGGTTCGTATATGCAATTATTACCCTGACTACCAAATCCTGGTAGCAGGTATAGACACAATTGAACAATCTGTTTATGATCGTATCCTGGATAGGAGAGATATAAAAGTAGTATATAACGATATATACAGCCTGCTTGTTAATTCTGATGCGGCTCTTGTAACATCAGGTACTGCCACACTTGAGACAGCAATAGCAGGTGTACCACAGGTAGTATGTTACAGAACCAGCAGGTTTTCATACCTTATTGCACGAATGATGGTGAAAATCAGATTTATATCACTTGTTAACCTGATAATGGATAAGGAAATAGTAAAGGAGCTGATCCAGAATGACCTTAATGAAAAAAAAATAGTTAAGGAGTTAAATACAATTCTTCCCGGTGGCTGGAAAAGAAAGATAATGATGGATAATTATAGCCTTCTAAGGAATAAACTTTCTGGCAGTGGAGCTACATCACGAATAGCAGGGGATATGTATCATTCGCTTAAACTGGTTAATAATGTTAATTAGAAATAAAAAAGTCTTATTTCTTTTTTTGTTCCTGACAGCTGTTTCAAATAACTTATTATTCGGTGATTTAAGAATAGGGTTGCTGAGTCTGGATAATCCATTATCACTTACTGTTAATATTTGTGAAGGCCGGTACAGAATGATGATAGATGGGCATTATATTATTGTTAATCAGGATGATAATATACTTATTAACAGGGCTGGCAGTAAGATACTTATTACTACACTGGGAAATAATACTATACTTGCTGATTCTGTTATCCTTGAGCCCTATGAAGATGACTTTTTTTTCTCAATCAGGAATAATCTTACTGAAGGTGATCAGAAGGAATATTATGGTAAACTTATAGTGAAGTCAGACATACAATCTTTATTAGTTATAAACGAGGTTAATGAGGATTGTTACCTGGCCGGTGTGGTGCAGGCTGAAGCAGGTTTTAAAGGTAGTATTGAATATTTTAAAACACAGACACTGCTGGCCCGCACCTACCTGTATATGTATATTAACAGGCATAGGGAGGATGGTTATAATTTGTGTGACCGAACCCATTGCCAGGCTTATCATGGTAAATCACAGGTTAAAGTAATCAGGGAAGCGGTGAATGAAACAAGGGGTCAGGTGCTTACAAGCCAGGATAGCATACTGGTTTTTACTCCTTTTCATTCAAATTGCGGAGGACAGACTCAATCATCAGAAAATGTCTGGTTGAGAAGAACGGCCCACCTCTTGGGTGTGACTGATCCCTATTGTGCATATTCAAGAAATGCCAGGTGGATGAGGAAACTACGTATCAGTGAATGGATATTATACCTGACTGAGCATGGATATACACATCATAAGTATGATGATCTGGCTTTTGAGCAGTTGAGCAGAAAACAGAATTATTCAGCAGGAAGTTTTTCTTATCCTCTTACCAGGATAAGGGAGGATTTAAAGCTGAAATCCACATTCTTTTCTGTGAAACTGGTTGATAACAATGTTATTCTTGAGGGTAGAGGCTATGGCCATGGTGTGGGCCTGTGTCAGGAAGGAGCAAAGGTAATGGCCCAGAGAGGATTTAAAATGAAGGAAATAATTGGGTTTTATTTCCAGGGGTTGCAGATAATGGATATAAATGATGTAAGACAGACAATGGAAATAAATAGTGCTTTTTAAGTACATTTGTTCTTCAAACCAGGTAATAGTATGCTGGCAATATATAAAAGGGAAATAAGCAGTTTTTTTACAAGCATGACAGGCTATATCGTAATTTTCGTATACTTGCTAATTAATAGCCTGTTTATGTGGATATTACCTGGTGAATGGAATATTCTGGATAATGGCTATGCAAGTCTTGAACCACTGTTTATTATCAGCCCCTGGGTCTTCCTGTTCCTGGTCCCGGCTGTTACCATGCGAATGGTGGCCGAAGAAAAGCGTGCCGGTACAATGGAACTGCTGCTTTCCAGACCGGTAACTGAAAGACATATAATCTATGGTAAATATTTTGCATCTGTAACACTTGTTCTTCTTGCATTATTGCCCTGTATCGTATATTACATATCAGTAAGTATGCTGGGAGAAACATCAGGCAATATTGACAGTGGAGGAACGCTGGGAGCCGGGCTGGGACTCTTTTTTCTGGCTTCTATTTATGCTGCAATAGGCATGTTCTCTACTTCCCTGAGCTCAAACCAGGTAGTGGCTTTTATAATAACTGTTATTACAGGATTTATCCTCTTTATTGGCTTCGATTCATTTGCTTTATTGCCGGGATTAAAGAAAATTGACGAAATTATTATCCGGCTTGGAATAAATGAACACTATAAATCAATAAGCAGGGGAGTAATTGATCTGCGGGATATTATATATTATCTGGTGACCGTGGTAATTTTTACAGAAGCATCACATCTGGTATTATCTTCGCGCAGGTGGAAGGCCGGGAGGTTAAAACCTTTTAAGAACAGACCCCTGGGAAATATTACAGGATATACTTTATTAATAATTATACTCTTACTATTTGCTTTTGCCAGCTCGTTCATAACTTTCAGGATTGATCTTACCTCTGATAAGAGATATAGTCTGTCTGACCAGACAAAAGAGATTCTTTCAGACATGGATGATGATGTGTATTTTCAGGTATACCTTGATGGAGAAATGCCTATTGGTTTTAAGAAACTGCGCAGGTCAGTAAAAGCTACACTGGAAGAATTCAGAATGTACTCGAATAGAAAAGTAGATTACCTCTTTTTCAATCCCTCAGAAGCAGATGATGAGCAGGAAAGAAACAGGATACAGTTATCTTTGATAAACAAGGGACTGATGCCAGTTACAGTATTTGATAACGATGAGGAAGGTGGTAGATCAGAGAAAAGGATCTTCCCGGGCATGATATTAAACTACAATTCATTGGAAA
>DOZA01000185.1 GCA_003518245.1 Bacteroidales bacterium
GTGATGGTTATAAGGGGAAACCGCAATATGGACCTTATGACTCTATTCTGATAACTGCTGCTATAAGAGAAATTCCTGAAGCATTACTTGAACAGATAAAAACAAGAGGATGCCTGGTAGCTCCTGTAGGTGGTTCTCATAGCCAGGTTATGACCCGCATTTACAAGAATGAAAAGGGTGAATTTGAGGAAACCCATCATGGTTTGTTCGTTTTTGTTCCAATGCTGGGAGGAACAGTGAATGATAAATAACAGATCTATGAAAATACACCGGCTTGTCTTTTCACCAATACAGGTCAATACATATATACTGGCTGATGATATTGGTAAATGTGCCATTATTGATTGTGGCTGCTATAATGATACTGAGTTCGACGAACTAAAAACATTTATCAGCGATAACAATCTTAAACCTGTGAAATTATTGAATACCCACCTGCACCTTGATCATGTTTTTGGTAATCGTTTTGTGCTACAGGAATATGGACTTAAAACACATGCTGCCAGGGAGGATGAGAATAATCTATTGTCTGCTACCCTCCATGCTGAGTTGTTTGGTTTCAGTATGCCGGACCCTCCTGGCATTGGAACTTATATTTCAGGTGGCCAGGATATCAGTGTTGGTAGTATAAAACTTAAATGTCTTTTTGTGCCGGGACATACCGCTGGCAGTATTGCTTATTATAGTGAAAAGGAAAAGATAGTTTTTACAGGTGATGCACTATTTGCAGGAAGTATAGGTCGTACTGACTTCCCTGATGGTGATCACCAGACATTATTAAACAGTATAAGAGATAATTTATTGAACCTTCCTGATGATACAATGGTTTATCCAGGACATGGGCCAGAAACTAAAATAGGTATTGAAAGGGAGAATAATCCTTTCTTAAGCTGATATAATAATATTATCTTTATGTCTTTTTGAGGATTTAATCAAATACAAAAGAGATAATAAATAAAGTATAAAACTCATAAATCATAATTTGTCCTGAGCGAGCCCCAGGGCGAGTGGAAGGGCTCATAATTCATAACTAACAATTAATACATCGTAAATATGGCATTTGATAAATTTGCAGACAGGCATATTGGCCCCAGGGAGAATGAGATTCCCCAAATGCTCAGAACCGTAGGAGTTGATTCACTCGACGGACTTATTAAGGAAACAGTTCCTCCCTCAATCATGATAGACAAGCCTCTTGATCTTCCTGAAGCAATGAGCGAGTATGAATATCTTAATCATATACGGGAAATAGGTGCTAAGAATAAGCAATTCCATTCTTTCATAGGCATGGGTTATTATGGTACTGTAATTCCTTCAGTCATTCTAAGGAATGTACTGGAGAACCCTGGATGGTATACATCATATACCCCTTACCAGGCTGAGATTTCACAAGGCAGACTGGAAGCATTATTGAATTACCAGACCATGGTAAGTGAGCTGACCGGTGTTGAGCTTGCAAACGCATCACTGCTGGATGAAGCCACAGCCGGTGCCGAAGCAATGATAATGATGTATAATGCCCGTCCACGGTCAGCCGTAAAAGCAGGGGTGAAAAAACTTTTTATTGACGAGAAGATATATCCTCAAACACTGGATGTTATACTCACCAGATCTGAACCATTGGGTATTGAGCTTGTTATGGGCGATTATGAACAGCAGGAGATAGATAATACTTTCTTTGGAGCTATATTGCAGTATCCTTCATCTGATGGTGATATACGAGATTACAGCGGCTTTGTGGATAAAGTACATTCGGTTGAAGCCCTTGTTGCCGTTGCTTCTGACCTTATGAGCCTTGTACTGCTTACTCCTCCGGGAGAATGGGGGGCTGATATTGTTTTTGGCTCCAACCAGCGCTTTGGTCTGCCTATGGGGTATGGAGGTCCACATGCCGGCTTCTTTGCATCACGTGAATCGTTGAAAAGAAATATGCCGGGAAGAATAATAGGTGTATCAGTTGACTCGAACGGCAATCCGGCATTGAGAATGGCACTGCAGACAAGAGAACAGCATATAAAAAGGGAAAGAGCAACTTCAAATATATGCACTGCCCAGGCCCTGCTGGCAAATATGAGTGGTATATATGCACAATACCACGGGCCTGAAGGATTGAAAAGAATAGCTTCTCATATACATAGAAGCACCTGTACTTTAAAGAATGTACTGGTAAAAATGGGGTATGTAATTATCAATAAGGAATTCTTTGACACTCTTGATATAAGACTACCTGGAGAAGTGAAACTAAAAACAGTGGAGCAACTTGCACTGAAGAAAGAAATTAACCTTAACTTCTTTTATGAAGGCAAGGTATTGATCAGCCTTGATGAAATTACCACTGTTAATGAAATAAACATGCTAATAGAAGTATTTGCCGAGGCTGCAGGAAAGAAAGCGGAAAAAGTTGATGAAATATGTGGGCAGGTATCTTTAAGCGATAAATTCCGCAGGAAGTCAGAATTCCTGAAACAGGATGCATTTAACAAGTATCATAGTGAAACGGATATGATGCGCTATCTCAAGATGCTGGAAGGAAGAGATATATCTCTGGCATACAGCATGATACCACTGGGATCGTGTACCATGAAATTAAATTCTGCAACATCAATGTTTCCGCTGAGCTGGCCTGAGTATGGCAATATACACCCCTTTGTCCCCAAAGACCAGGCAGAGGGTTATTACCAGATAATGGATGAGCTGGGTGATGCACTTAAAGAGATCACTGGTTTTGAAGCAGTGTCGTTCCAGCCTAATTCAGGTGCTGCTGGTGAATATACCGGACTGATGGTAATAAGAAAGTATCATCTGAGCAGGGGGGAAGGACACAGGAATATAGTGCTTATACCATCTTCTGCTCATGGTACGAACCCGGCAAGTGGTGTTATGGCAGGGATGAAAGTGGTTGTTGTTGAATGTGATGAAAAAGGGAATGTGGATGTCGAAAACTTAAGAAAAAAGGCAGTTGAAAACAAGAATGAGCTGGCAGCCTTTATGATCACTTATCCTTCAACTCATGGTGTTTTTGAAGAAGCAGTGAAAGAGATGACTGATATTATCCATGATAATGGTGGGCAGGTTTATATGGATGGTGCTAATATGAATGCCATGGTTGGTGTATCAAACCCGGCTATTATTGGCGCTGATGTTTGTCACCTTAATCTTCATAAGACATTTGCTATACCTCACGGCGGTGGAGGACCGGGTGTGGGTCCTATATGCGTTGCAGGTCACCTTGCCGCGTTCCTTCCTTCACACTCACTGGTTGAAACAGGTGGCAGCAATGCCACCACTGCAGTAGCTGCTGCTCCATTCGGATCATCATTGATACTTACTATTTCACATGCTTTTATAAGAATGCTGGGTGAAGAGGGATTGACAAAATCAACAAAGATAGCTATACTGAATGCCAACTACCTGGGATCAGCTCTTGAAGAAAATTTCGATGTCCTCTATAAAGGTAAGAAAGGAAGGGTAGGTCATGAAATGATACTGGACTGTAGAAAATACAAAAATGATACAGGTATTACAGAAGAAGATATTGCGAAAAGGCTGATGGATTATGGATTTCATGCACCTACCTTATCATTCCCTGTTCATGGAACCCTTATGGTTGAACCAACAGAAAGTGAGCCTCTGTATGAGCTCAACAGGTTTATTAACTCGATGAAATCAATCTGGAATGAGATACAGGAAGTAAAAGATGGGAAAGCTGATGGTGAGGATAATGTGCTGCGTAATTCACCTCATTCAGCAGCCATGGTGGTCACTGATAATTGGAATCATAAATACAGCAGGGAAAAGGCAGCATACCCGATTGATGGACTTAAGAATAATAAGTTCTGGACGGCTGTGGGAAGGGTTGATAATGGCTATGGCGACAGGAACCTTGTGTGCACCTGTGATCCTATAGATACATACAGGTTCGAAGATGTTGACACTAACCTTAAGGGTTGATAAAAGGGTCTTTGGATTTGTAGAATGGGATTAATGTCTGCCTGCCGGCAGACA
This sequence comes from Bacteroidales bacterium, assembly GCA_003518245.1. Classification (GTDB taxonomy): domain Bacteria; phylum Bacteroidota; class Bacteroidia; order Bacteroidales; family VadinHA17; genus UBA9300. The sequence continues at coordinate 4,006 of DOZA01000185.1, forward strand.
GGGAATACTGGATTAATGGATAGTGATACCTTAATGCTTCGATAGTAATGGATTATAACCGAGTAGTGTAAGTTATATCCACGATCAACATAATTACAGTTTTAGCCTCTTTCTTTTATAGAGTCTTCAATAAGCATAGAATATAGTTCTCCAGGCTCTATACCATAAACCTGCATTTGTTTGGGAACAATGCTTTCTTCGGTCAGCCCGGGGATAGTATTTACCTCTATAAAAACAGGGTCCTCGTTAACAACTATAAAGTCAACCCTCACCAGGCCTTTGCAATCAAGGTATCCGGCAATGTCGGAACTTGCTTCCTGGATGGCTGCTATAACATGCCCGGGTAAGCGTGCAGGTGTAATCTCTTCTGCTTTGGATGGATCATACTTAGCTTCAAAATCAAAGAAATCATTCTTGCTGACTATTTCTGTCACGGGTAAAACAATATTTTTGTCTGACGTCCTTACCACGCCACATGCAACCTCAGTACCATTCATAAATTCTTCAGCCAGCACCTGGTAGCCTTCAGAAAATGCCTTTTCTATAGCAGGAATGATTTCATCAAGTCTTTCAACCTTACTGATACCAAAACTTGAGCCACTCTCATTGGGTTTGATGAACATAGGGAAACCAATTTCTTCAGCTATTTTTGCCGGGTCTGGAATATCCAGCCTGTTAATTATTACTGAATGTGGCATTTTTACAGAGAAATTCCTCAGGAATGATTTACATGCATTTTTATTAAATGTAAGAGCCGATGTGTATGTGTTACAACCTGTATAAGGGGTTTCTGTCATTTCAAGATAGCCCTGTAAAAGCCCATTCTCTCCGGGATTGCCGTGTATAGCGATAAAGACGGCATCAAATCTTACCATCCTGTCGTGGAGCTGCACGGTAAAATTATTTTTGTCAATCTTAAAGACCTGCCCTGAAGGATTTTCCCAGAACCAATCAAGGTTTTTTATCATTACGAGGTATACTTCATAACGGTTTTTAAGTGCCCTCTCTACAGTCCTTGCACTTTTAACTGATATATCAAACTCTGAAGAGTTACCCCCCGTAACTATGGCTATGGTCTTCATGCGGGTGAACAAATTTTATTTCCCAAATATACTAAATACTTCTATTAATGTCTCCGGACACAGGTGTAGCTAACTCATAGCTCCTCTCGGCCTGACACATAATTTCGCCATTTTTCAATTACCCTGTTCATTTCCTCCGGCAGATCGGATTCAAACTCCATGCGTTTACCGCTATCAGGATGATTGAAAGACAGGTATCTGGCATGCAAGGCCTGACGTGGCAGAATGCTGAAACAGTTCCTGATAAATTGCTGGTATTTACTGAAGGTGGTTCCTCTCAAAATTTTATCCCCTCCATAATCCGGATCATTAAACAAAGGATGTTTAATATAGCTCATATGTACCCTTATCTGGTGAGTTCGGCCTGTCTCCAGCTCACATTCAATAAGCGAAACATAAGAAAGGTTTTCGAGAAGCCTGTAATGAGTTACAGCGGGTTTACCTTCATCACCATCAGGGAACACATACATCAGTCTACGATGCCTGGGGTTCCTGCCTATATTTCCTGTAATAGTTCCTTCATCACCAGGATTTCCCCATACTATAGCGGTGTACCTTCTGCCTGTGCTGTGTTCATAAAACTGTCTGCCAAGGTTATTAAGTGCATATTCGCTTTTTGCAATGACCAGCAGCCCCGAGGTATTTTTATCGATACGGTGAACCAGCCCGGGTCGTTGCTCCCCGGTCTTGAAAAGAGGGATATCTTGCAGATGGTACATAAGAGCATTTACCAGAGTACCGGTATAATTCCCGACACCGGGATGTACTACCATACCTGCTTCTTTATTTACTATCAGCACCGATTCGTCTTCATATATAATATTAAGAGGGATGTTTTCAGGAGTTATTTCCTTTTCCCTGGGAGGATAAGCCAGTAAGATCTGTATTATATCATGAGGTTTTACCTTATAGTTGGGTTTTACAGGTATATCATTAACAATAATATTTCCTGCCAGTGCAGCATTCTGTATTCGCGAGCGTGAAGTATTGTCCAGGCGGTTAACAAGGAATTTATCTATCCTGAGCGGTTTTTGTCCGGCATCGGTTTCAATGCGGTGATGTTCAAAAAGTTCATTGTTATCGATATATTCATTTTTTCTTTTCATGACTGATCATAATCGTATGAACCTGTTATAACCAATTACCCTGTTACCAGAATTGATGATCAGCAGATAGACACCCTGTGGAAGGTTTGAAACGTTGATTGACCTTGTTTGTTCTTCAGATAAAATCCATCGGCCATTACTGTCATAAACCTTGACCTCAATACCACCCTGAAAATAATCCTCAGGAATATTAATATTAAGTATAACGCTTACCGGGTTTGGGTAAATGTTTATCTTTTTACCTTTATCCCGATATGTATCATCGATTCCTGTAATCAATGACCCGCCCAGTACAGGGCGTATCATAAGGCTGCCCGGTATACCGGATTCATTCCATATTCCATTGATATAATAGTGCCTCCTGCCTTGTGGAAGAGTGTTCATATCGAGGCTTACATTAAGGAATGTTTCAGATTGCTGTGTCCATCCTATATGGAAATAGTCATCTACAATTAATGGATCATTAAGAATATACTGTATGAATCCGTTAACACTTTCACCGGGATTGACCATTTCTTCCTGTTCATAAAGAAGATCACCGGGCATACCGTTTTCATCACTCCATACTGCGATATTTAAATATCTCTGGTTTGATGAAAGGTAACTGTCATTAAATGCTATCATAATCGCTCTGAGTGTATCAGGCTGATAGGTTCTGAACCTTGTAGCAACCATTGCGTTGGAAGCGCCCTGTCCGTTTATACCGTAACCATTCTCGGCCGTGCCGTCATCATAAGAAAAATAGTTACTGAAAACCTGATAATAGTCGATTGTATCATTCACTTTCTGATCAAATTCATCGGTAATAAGTACTGCCCTTATTCTGAATAGGGCAGAGTCAGTATAACCGGAATTAAAAGTATATATGATGTTTGCATCATAGCTGACCCATTCTCCCGGGTCAATATTTGTTGCACCTGCCGAGAAACTATGAACTTCATAATCTTCATATACATCCCTTATAGTAAAATGCCTTGTAACATTGCGAGTCACCTGATCATTATTCCTGTAGTTAATATTAATAAATGAACCCATTTCTGAAAGGAAGATTTTCCTGAATTGCCCCCAGGGCATTGATTCATAGTTGTTAAGTACAGACCTCAGGGGTTTTGTGAAAGCCACATCCTCAGGTATAGTGTCAGAAGCAGACCTGTTTTTATCAATATAAACATAATCAATATGCCAGTGATCAGAATTACCTGCCAGGGCAGGATCACTGAGGGTAGAACTGATGCTTGCATAGTTTATAAACCTGAATCTGAAGCCTCTGTAAAGATATTCTGGCTTGTCAATCTTTATTATTACGGGCTTAAAATTATGTAATTCTGTTCCTTCAGCTTTCCATATATGTTGCCATTCATCATCAGTAATGGAGTAAAATTGTAAAACCAGGCTATCTGATTCTTCCGGAGGGTCAGCAATACCCTGTGGCTGGTAAAAGAAACTGAGGTATATATTTTCAGATGGGTCAATATCAAGATCAATGGGAACGGAAGTCATATGATCGGCCTCGAATACAAAACTTCCGGCTTCTTCATATAATAATCCCTGGTTATCAATTGCATCAAAAGTTGCAACACCAATGCTTACCTGGTTAACAGGGTAAGTATTGTTTATAAAAACATAATCATCTGTCCAGCGCGATGATGACGGGAATACTTCTCCGGGAATAAAATCGTCAAAAAAAGGCAAATCAATGGTGTCAGGAGGTGATTTAGATTTCAGGAGGTTCCTTTTTTGCCATGTATCATTTATTGCAGAATTGGTAAGCAGGCCTGTTACTATTTCCTGTCCCGGGCATTTAAGCATAAACATAAATAATAAAAGGGCAGTCAGATATTTAACTTTTATAATCATCTTGGCCTTTGGTTCCGTTTAATTATTTAATATAAGAAGGGAGTCAGAAATGTTTATCATGGTAGAGTCAACCGGTAGCTTCATTAAATCTGTAGTAAACCAGACATATACTGCAGAGCCAAGCTGAAGGGTTGTTTGTTTGTTATAGACAGGGTTTTGCTTGAATACGAATGCTGTTGTGCTGTCTTCCGCATTGGAGATAGTATTGTCAAAAGTAAAGGTTCCTATGTTCAGCGATGAAGCCAGTATCCTGTTTCTTGCTTCTTCCATACCAAGGCCAATAAGATCAGGAACAGGTGTTCTCCTGTTGCTGAGACCTTTACCAAGAACCAGGTCAATAACCGATCCTTTCTGTATTGAATCACCTACCTCAACGGGTTTCCCATGGTAAATCTGTTCAAGCACATAATCAACAGTAAGGTCAGGCTTGTAATTTAATTTACCAATTTCCAGACCGGAACTCTCAATCAATGCCAGCGCCTGCCTTTTCGACAGCTCAAGTAAGTCAGGCATTTTAACCATCTCAGGATTAAATGCGTTTATGGTTACCATAATCCGGCGATTCTTTTTTACCCTGAATCCGGATTCAGGTTTTTGTTCCAGGACACAACCCCTGGGAACGATATTTGTATAGACTGAATCTACAACCTGGAATCTCATTTTATTCTCTTTGACTATCTTCTCCGCTTCATTTATTGTCAATCCATACAGATCCGGCACGGGACGTGACTGTCCATGCCTAGTAAATATGCCCATCCACAGCAGGGTTAAAAAGACAATTATTATAACAATTATAACTGCCAATCCCAGGTTTTTGAAGAAATCTTTACTGACAATGAAATCCTTAAAGCTCATATTATCATTTTATTAGTATAATAACGATTGAACAAAGATAAAATTATATGATTTAATTGGAATACTTAATGAACTATAACTTGAAGAGCTTCCTGTATTATCCTTATGATTACAATGAAAGGGTTAAACATTTGCCCCAGGGCTTAGTATCCTAACATTTTCTTGCTTCGACACGCTCAGCACAAGCTGGTCGGTCAGGGACATTATCCCAGTACCCGGCTACCATGTATTACCACTTTTTTACGATGTTATAAAGGGTATCCCTTTCTACGGGGACATAACCCACCGCCCTGATAAGTTTACATATTTCTTCCGTGTTCATTGATGGGTTTTGATCCTGGGCGCCAGCCATTGAATAAATTCTGGTAGTACCGTCAATAGTTCCATCAACATCGTCGACACCGAATGATAATGCAAGCTGTGTTGATTCTTTACCCAATGCAGGCCAGTATGCTTTTATATGAGGGAAGTTATCCAGGAAAATACGTGATACGGCATAGTTTTTCATATCTTCCACGATATTTACCTCACCATATTTCTTCATTCTATTATTCTCCTTTTTGAATTTAAGAGGTATGAATGAATTAAATCCACCTGTCCTGTCCTGTAGCCTGCGTAGCCTTTCCATATGATCAATCCTGTGTTCATATGTCTCCATATGGCCATACAGTATTGTCGCATTTGATGGTATACCTGCATTATGAGCTTCCTCATGTATTTTGAGCCACATTTCAGATGATGATTTATCCCTGCATATTTTGGCCCTTATTTTTTCATCAAATATTTCGGCTCCCCCCCCGGGGATTGAATCCAAACCACATTCTTTAAGCTTGATAAGTCCCTCACGGATGCTTAGACCTGATTTATTGATAATATAGTCAAGTTCGATAGCTGAAAAAGCTTTAATATGAAGTCCGGGTCGATGTTCCCGTATCATTCTCAATATCCTGCAATAATATTCGATATCATGATTGGGATGGACTCCACCTACAATNNCTTCAGTTACCGGTTTATCATCAAAGCGCCGTACTATATCAAGTATTTCCGTGGCACTATGGTTCCATGCTTCAGGACTACCTGCATTTTTCCTGTATGAGCAGAATTCACAGTTATAAATACAAATATTTGTTGGCTCGATATGAAAATTGCGGTTAAAATAAGCCCTGTCACCATTCTTTTTCCTTCTTACCATATCAGCTAAATAACCGATAAGGCCGGGATTTTTAGTATTGTATAATAATAATCCTTCCTCAGCTGTTATACGGCCTCCATTAATTACTTTATCGTGTACAGTTTTAAGTCCTGCAGGTATATAGCCTGTCATGATATATTAAAATATGAAACGAATGCAAAGTTAATTAATTATAGGATATGTTTTAGGATGAGGCTTAGGCTCCCACCTTCGCCGGACAGGGAAGACAGAGGTTAGGCAGATATTTCTGACAGTGGACGATAAAAAAAATGCTTCACAATCTGCAAAGCACTTCTTTCTGTAAGGTGGGAGGTAAAATTTACCTTTTATGTTTTGGTTCGTCTGATACAGTAAGCTTCTTTCTGCCTTTGGCACGTCGTCTTGCAAGCACTTTCTGACCACTAGGAGTAGAAATCCTTTCCCTGAAACCATGCTTGTTTGCTCTTTTCCTTCTTGAAGGCTGAAATGTTCTTTTCATCTTTTCACTGAATTCAAATTTCTTACTTATTCTAATTGAGCTGCAAAAATAATGATATTATTTGAAAAACAAAAAGAATTAAGAGGTACTGTCTTATTGGATTTACAGATAACCTGATAGATGTAAGCCTGTAACTAAACTGGCATATATACTATTTTCTTTTCAGTGAAATATTCTTCATCAAAATAGTCACTAAGGCAATAAATTTTAGAATCCGGGTAATTTTTCAGTTCAGTTGAAAGATCACCTCCTTTCAGTGCTATTAAGCCATTTTTCAATTTGTTAAATGAGTGTTTTTCTACATGTTTTCCGGTCCATTCAAAAAGGTCGGAGAAAGGGGCGACAGCCCTGCTGACAACAAAGTCATATTTATCGTTCATATTTTCTACTCTTGACCATTGAGCTGTAGCATTATGAAGTTTCAGGGATTGTATCATATCTTCAACAACTTTAACCTTCTTCCGTATTGAATCGACCATGGTAA
>DOZA01000038.1 GCA_003518245.1 Bacteroidales bacterium
TTTCGCCCCTTTTATTTAAATAGTTTAAAATTATCAGTGCAAAACACCCAAGTATGAAGAAGATTGTAGATCCAATACCGAAGCAAGAGATAGAAAAGGAACTGACCGGCGAAAGGCTATTGCGTAAAACGAATAATGCAAACAATGAAGTGTATGTTTTTACCAGCCATGATGCCCCTAAACTGATGCACGAAATAGGTAGGTTGAGAGAGTTAACATTCAGGAGTGCCGGTGGGGGTACGGGTAAGGCTATTGACCTGGATGAGTATGATTTTTCTGAAGGTGCCCCACATAAGCAGTTGATTGTATGGGACCCTGAAAACAGTGATATTATTGGTGGATACAGGTTTTTCATTCATGATAACAGTAAGAAAAAAGTTAATCCATCAGATATGGCTTCCTATGATTACTTTAGTTTTTCGGATCAATTCACAGAAATATACCTGCCTCACCTTATGGAACTGGGAAGATCTTTCGTGCAACCGGATTATCAATCAAAAGGCAAGGGAAGGAAAAGTCTGTTCGCACTTGATAATCTATGGGACGGGCTGGGTGCGATAGTAATTGAAAATCCTTCGGTTAAATATCTCTTTGGTAAGGTTACCATGTATCCCCAGTTTCCCCTGCATGCAAGGAGCATGATCATTTATTTTATGAAGAAGCACTTTACTGATCCTGATGGTCTGGTAGTTCCAAAACAAGATATATCACTTGATATTGACCAGGAAATGATGGCAAGTATTTTCACTTCTGACAATTACAAAGATGACTATAAGATATTGTCCCAGGAAGTAAGGAAGCTGGGCGAGAACATTCCTCCCCTCATAAATGCATACATGAATCTTTCACCCACCATGCGTACATTTGGGACCATCCACAATACAAGTTTCGGCAATGTAAATGAAACAGGGATAATGATTACGATAAGGGATATGTATATTGAAAAAATAAACAGGCATCTAGCCTCATACAGGGAAGATTACGAAATAGGTGGCTGATACTTAATAAGCTCTTTCATCCCTTTTTTCTACATAATTTATATATGATTGGTTAACCACTTTATTACCTCCGGGCGTGGGGTAATTACCTGTAAAATACCAGTCGCCCAGATGCCCCGGGATGGCTTTATGAAGACCTTCTATCGATTGATAAATAATACTGAGTTCGGCATTAATTACTGGTAGTTTAAGCATTACTGCGATCTCTGCTGATATTTCATCAGCAGTAAAAGGATCATATATATTTTTTACTACATTTTTTATCTTATCCAGTGGTCTCCTGTTTTCCTCAACGGCCAGGCTGTAGGTTTTATTTATCACATCTTCCATTCCCCTGTTCTTAAGAAGCTCTATTGCAGCTCTGAATGCAATAAAATCACCCATTTTTGCCATATCTATTCCATAGCAATCAGGATATCTTATCTGTGGTGAAGATGACGCTATCACTATTTTTTTCGGATCTAGCCTGTCGAGTATACGCACAATACTTTTTTTCAGTGTTGTTCCCCTTACTATTGAATCATCCAGGACAACCATTGAATCTATACCTCTTCTGATAACCCCATATGTAACATCATAAACATGACCTACCAGGTCGTCCCTTAATTTATCTTCGGTAATGAAAGTTCTCAGTTTTGCATCTTTTACCGCCAGTTTTTCTATCCTTGGCTTTGCTCTGAGAATTTCTTCCAATTCTCTTTCAGTTATGTTATTCCCTTTCCTGGTTATCAGTTCTCGTTTATGTTTAATAAGATATGACTCCAGTCCATCTATAAGTCCGTAGAATGCACTTTCAGCTGTATTTGGGATATATGAAAAAACTGTATTTTCGAGATCATGATCTATCTCTTCAAGTATCCTGTCTGTAAGTTGTTCCCCCAGCTTTTTTCTCTCTCTGTATATAGACTTATCTGTTCCCCGTGAAAAATATATACGTTCAAAAGAGCACTTTTTTGCTATTCCCGGTTCCCTGATCATTTCTGTTTTTATATCTCCATCAGATTTCAGGGTAAGGGCATAACCCGGTTCGAGCTCCTTTACTTCTTTTGTTCTGAGGTTAAAGACAGTTTGAATAACCGGTCTTTCAGAAGCCAACACCACTACTTCGTCATTAACATAATAAAAAACAGGGCGTATGCCCCATGGGTCTCTAACAACAAATGCATCGCCGTGTCCCAGCATACCAGCCATTGCATATCCCCCGTCCCATTTTTTACTTGCCTTACGAAGCACCTCTGCCACTTGAATATTCTTTTCTATCAGAGGAGATATATCCTTCTTTTCCAGTCCCTTATCCTTGTACACTTTGAAAAGGTTTTCCACCTCGTCATCAAGGAAATGTCCTACATTTTCAAGTATAGTTACAGTATCAGAAAAATCTGTTGGGTGTTGTCCTATATCTACCAGAGAGCTAAAGATGTCGTTTACGTTTGTAAGATTAAAATTACCTGCCAGCACAAGATTTCGTGATCTCCAATTATTTGACCTCATAACAGGATGAACATTTTCAATATTGTTCATGCCGTATGTCCCGTACCTCACGTGTCCCAAATATAAATCCGAGGCATAAGGTATTTTTTTTCTCAGGGTATTATAATCATATCTTCCAGGCTGGTCAAACCCAAGGTTTTTTACATTATTATAGATGCTGTCATATATTTCCCTTATCGGGTTATTCCCGTTTGATCTATGGCGGAAAAAGTATTTCTCTCCTGGTTTCACCCCTTTCTTCAAACCTGCAATACCTGCTCCATCCTGACCCCTGTTATGTTGTTTCTCCAGTAGCAGGTACATCTTTTGCAGTCCATAATCCCATTCCCCGTATTTCTTAATATAATATTCGAGTGGTCTGAGCAACTTTATCATTGCTATGCCACATTCATGTTTAATCCGGTCACTCATAATCTATTGATCCAGGTCGGGATAGGTTATTATGTCTGTCACTATATATGCATTCGGAAATTTTCTTTTCACTTTTTTAAAATCCGGATATGCATCATGTTTTGTACGGTAATCGCCTATCCTTACTTTAAAATAATTAGGCGGGGCAAACCTAAGGTATGCTTGTATTGAAGGAAATTCTGATATAAACTCAGCTTTTATTTCATTTGCATCCACCCTGGCAGTACGTCCCGATCCCCTGTAAATCTGTATTCTATACCCATTCATACCATTTGTCTGTGCATTTGACATTATATGTCTGCTGAGTAATGAATCGACTCGAATATCCTGGTTTATCTCTACTCTCCCCATATCATAGCTACTGCTTCCGTTAACAAGTTCTTCTGCTTTTATAAGCTTCTGAGCATGTAAACTAAGACACAATGTAAAAACAGCTAATAGTATTATATATCTTTTCATAGCGTAAAAGTAATAAATTATCTACTCTTACTGTTTCTCCAGCTCTGCTTCCAGTTCTTCAGTCATTTCAAGGTTATGGAATACATTCTGCACATCATCGTCTTCTTCAAGGCTGTCGATCAGTTTAAGAACTTTACCTGAGGCAGTAAGGTCAAGTTGTTTGGTATCATTGGGTACTCTCTGCAGATCAGCGCTTACCGGTTCTATTCCCATCTCTTCCAGCTTCTTATTAAGGTTACCAAAATCTTCCATGGCACAGGTTATTGTTATCATATCCTCGTCGGTTTCTATATCTTCTGCCCCGCCATCTATCAACTCCAGTTCAAATCCGTCCATGTCCAGATTATCACTTTTCATGACTGTGAATATCCCTTTCCGTTCGAAAAGGAAGCTGAGTGAACCATTCGTACCAAGGTTTCCTCCATATTTATTAAATATAGATCTTACACTTGCCACAGTACGGTTGTTATTATCTGAAAGGCACTCCACGAAAACCGCTATTCCATTGGGTGCATATCCTTCAAATGTTATTTTTTCATATTTAGTTGCATCATCACCTATAGCTTTCTTTATCGCTCTTTCAATATTATCCTTGGGCATATTTGCTCCCTTGGCATTCTGCACTGCCAGCCTTAATCTGTGATTAGTTTCCCGATCACCGCCACCATCCCTGGCTGCTATTGTAATTTCCTTAATCAAACGGGTAAACATTTTGCCTCTCTTAGCATCGTTGGCGCCCTTTTTCCTTTTAATGGTTGACCATTTGCTATGTCCTGACATAATTATTGTGTTTTTATTTCAAGTGCAAAAATACAAAAAACACCAGTTTCTCAACCGGTGTAATGAAAACAAAATAGTGGATTTTATACTTCGTATATACTTATTCCCTTACAGTTTATATTTTTAGTATAATATACTACTGGTTACCATTGGGTACCACATATTCGCCTTTTTCTACTAGAACGGCATGGTAAAGGGAGGCAAATGTCGAGCTTATCCACATAGCTGAAATAAATAAACCGAAAATAAGTACTATAAATCCGGCTATTATTATAAAGAAAGCCAGAATACCCATCCACAAAATTCTCCATTTCGTTTTTGGCGTCTATGGTATTCTGGGAGGTATAGCAATACGGGAAATCCTACTTAAGTACGACATAAAATTTGCAGAAATTGAATCAATTGCCATCACAATCCCCTTTTTCGGGATACCTTTCATAATAGCTGCCTGGTATATCCTGATTAAAACCGCAAATGAACTTATCAGCAGAAAGGGAAGCCAGTTCATGGCAATAATATATTTCACCCTGTCAACAGTATCTTTCCTGGTTTATGGACTTATCCTCCGAAAGTTGCCTGAAATATCCCATTTAACCCCCGCCGATATCAATCAGCTCGTCAGGATTGTTTTTTATTCAATAGATATATTAGTCAAGTTGTATATTATGTCTAAGCTTTTTTATACAGCAGTGCACAGCCAGAATAATCAGAAACGCCTTTTCCTGGTAAGGTTTGGATTTGTCCTTTCAGGGCTGGCCATTCTGAATGCTTCTGCATTGCATTTTGCCGACTGGAGTGTATATGTCGGCTTATATTTCCTGCTGCTTTATTTCTGCTCCGACCTGGCGATAATAATTCTTCTGAGTGTATATCTCAGAAAGAATGCGGGTGAGTTCACTGACCTGACCGATTCACTGGAGGGTCTTTACCAGAAATATGGGATATCTAAAAGAGAGAGGCAGATAATAACTGAAATATGCAAGGGTAAAACAAACCAGGAAATAGCGGATGAGTTGTTTATTTCGCTTCAAACAGTCAAAGACCACACATATAATATATTCAGGAAAGTCAATGTCCGTAACAGGGTGCAGATGACACAGGTGTTTTCTAATATTAAAGAATAATTCAAACCTGTTGCCATTGTTAAGGTTTTATTCTAATCTTCAGAAACTTTTTCAATTAGATTATCCATTTATTTATTTATATACCTTACTTCATTTTTTAAGGTATTCCGGCTTTCAAAATCAGTAATATTCTGAAGTGTTACGAGGGCTATTTCATCGAGTGCTTCCTTTGTAAAAAAGGCCTGATGAGATGTAATCAGCACGTTTGGGAAGCTATTTAATCTTAGAATCATATCATCCTCTATGATACTTTCTGACAGATCTTTGAAGAAAAGGTTTTCTTCCTGTTCATAAACATCAATGCCAAGATACCCGATTTTCTTACTTAATAGTGCATCAATAACATCTTCTGTCTTAATCAGTCCACCCCTGCTGGTGTTTATGATCATGACTCCGTCCTTCATCTTTAATAAAGCTTCCCTGTCAATTATATGTATAGTCTCTTCAGTCAGCGGGCAATGGAGTGATATGATATCAGAGTTAAGAAATATATTTTCCATCGAGACATATTTTACTCCCTGATTCCTGAGTATATCTGATTCGTTAATATCATATGCCAGTATTTGGCATCCGAGGCCCATCATTATCTCACTGAATATAGCACCTATCTTTCCAGTACCAATTACTCCAACTGTTTTTTTGTTCAAATTAAAGCCTGTAAGATTTTCCAGGGAGAAATTACCTTCCCTTACCCTGTTATATGCCTTATGTGTTTTCCTGTTTAGTGTAAGGATAAGAGCAAGTGCATGTTCAGCTATCGCTTCCGGAGAATAAGCAGGTACTCTTAGCACCGTTAATCCGTATTGATTAGCAGCTTTTAAATCGACGTTATTATGACCTGCACAACGCAGGGCTATAAGTCTGACGCCATTGCGGGACAGTAATTCAAGTGTTTTATCATCAAGTTTATCATTAACAAAAACACATATTGCAGGGTACCCCCTGGCTAACTCAACAGTATCTTTGTTCAATGAAGTTTTAAAATAAGTAAGTTCATGATTGTGATAATCCTCAAATTTTTCAAAATACTCCCTGTCATATTTTTGTGTACTGAATATGGCTACTTTCATTTTTTCTTTCTTATATAAAAGTCACTGGTGTCCGGTAAAAAATAT
>DOZA01000022.1 GCA_003518245.1 Bacteroidales bacterium
CGGGTGCTTCTCCGACAATCATTATGCGGACATTTGGATTGCCCTCGCCCGGCACGGTATTCGTTCGTGATGACCCCAGGTCACATTCTCGGCATCTACGGACTTCATCAGCGATTTTTTCAAGTTGGCTTAACGAATTGACGGTTGATTCTTTGTGTTCCGCTTGCTTACTTATGCTCTTATGCCCCTTTATTGCAAAACCACCTGTGAAAAACTCATCCATCTGAAGGTGCTGGCGAACAACTTTATTTATGTCAACATCTTTTCGCATTACAGGAAATTATAGTAACATTTTTGGAGTTATTCAATAAAAAAAGGCGCTTACTAAGATAAGCGCCCTTTCGAGTCTATAGTGGATATTTTTTATACAAGCCCCTGGTCGAGCATTGCGTCTGCGATTTTAACAAAGCCGGCGATGTTTGCACCCATTACAAGGTTGCCTGGCTGTCCGTATTCTTCAGCGGCCTCATAGCATTGATTGTGGATTGCAATCATAATGTTGTGCAGTCGTTCGTCGACTTCTTCGCTCGTCCAGGAAAGACGCAGCGAGTTTTGTGACATCTCCAGGCCTGAAGTGGCGACACCGCCGGCGTTAGCGGCTTTAGCAGGGCCGTAGAGTATCTTGTTGGCTATATACTGTTCACTTGCCTCCGGTGTGCTCGGCATGTTGGCACCTTCAGCAACAAGAGTACAGCCGTTCTTCAGCAGTGTTTTTGCATCGTCTCCATCGACCTCATTCTGGGTCGCGCTTGGGAAGGCACAGTCACACTTAATGCCCCAGGGTCGTTTGCCTTCGAGATATTCGGCGCCGAATTTCTCAGCATATTCCCTGATGCGTCCCCGTCGTACGTTCTTGAGTTCCAGCACAAAGGCCAGCTTTTCATCGTTAATACCGTCAGGGTCATAGATTGTACCGTTTGAGTCAGAGAGGCTGACGACCTTGGCTCCGAGCTGATTGAGTTTTTCTACGGTGTACTGCGATACATTTCCGGAACCAGAGACAGTACATACTTTACCATCGAAGCTGTCACCGCGTGTCTTTAGCATTTCTTCGGCGAAGTACACGCAGCCATAGCCGGTGGCTTCCGGACGAATGAGTGAACCACCCCAGTTTAGAGCTTTACCGGTGAGAACCCCTGTGAATTCATTGCGAAGACGTTTGTACTGGCCGAACAAAAAGCCGATTTCTCGTCCGCCGACACCGATATCACCTGCGGGTACATCTGTATCAGGGCCGATATGACGGCATAACTCGGTCATAAAGCTCTGGCAAAAACGCATTACTTCGTTATCGGATTTGCCCTTGGGATCAAAATCCGATCCTCCTTTACCACCTCCCATGGGGAGAGTTGTAAGGCTGTTTTTTAATACCTGCTCAAAAGCAAGGAATTTTAAGATTCCAAGATTAACAGTCGGGTGAAATCTTAATCCTCCCTTATAAGGGCCTATAGCGCTGTTCATCTCAATCCGGTATCCTTTATTAATCTGGATTTCTCCTTTGTCGTCAAGCCAGGGGACTCTAAAAAGAATAACCCTTTCGGGCTCTGCTATTCTTTCAAGGATCTTGGCATGCTTGTACTTGGGATTTTCCTCAATGAAAGGAATAAGTGTTTCGGCAACTTCCTGTACGGCCTGGTGGAATTCGTTCTCACCCGGGT
This sequence comes from Bacteroidales bacterium, assembly GCA_003518245.1. Taxonomy (GTDB): domain Bacteria; phylum Bacteroidota; class Bacteroidia; order Bacteroidales; family VadinHA17; genus UBA9300. The sequence continues at coordinate 1,659 of DOZA01000022.1, forward strand.
TCTTGGCCTTAATAGATGCCATAAATTTTTCAACTCTTGGGTCCATAGTTTTTATTTTTTGTAATTAATTTTTTGGGTTAAGAGTATTTAAAAATAGAAATTTCATTTCTAAAAAAATCAACCACATATACCTTCTTTAAAAATAATAAGAAGTAAAATGATTATTTAAATAACAACACTCAGATAATCATGCTTATAAGGCATGTATGTATGTTGCAGAACATGTATAAAAACATGATTTTTGTCATATTTTGCCACTATCCATATTTCAGATATTCTTACGAAAAATATTTCCGGGGATACTGGTTATGAGACCTGAAAATTCAAGTTTAAGAAGGGCAGAGGAAAGCTGATGCTGGGGCATATTCAGGTAACTGCTTATATGGTCTGATGATAATTCATCGTTTTCCTGAAATAAGTCAAATATTTTTATTTCCAGGGGGCTTAGATTCTCAGGGAATAGTTTTCCCTGTCTGTTTTCAGTTTTTGATTTAATCCAGTTAAGGTTATACATAATATCATCGGCTGATTCTATAAGTGCAGCCCTGTTTGATTTAATAAGCATGTTACATCCTTCTGAATATCGTTCTCCAGGGCTGCCAGGCACTGTCATTACATCCCTGTTATATGACATAGCGATGTCTGCAGTAACCATAGCTCCACCTTTCCTTCCTGATTCTATTACCAGGGTTGCATCTGATATACCGGCAATGATCCTGTTTCTTTTAAGGAAATTATTCCTTTCGGGAGTTTCATACGAGGGGAAGTCAGTAATAAGTGCTCCGCTGGATAATATCTCCCTGGCTACAGCTAAATGAGCTGAAGGGTATATTGTCCTGAAGCCATGACCAAGGACAGCAACAGTTTTAAGGTTCTCTTTCAGTGCAGACTTATGTGCTGTAATGTCTACCCCGTATGCCAGTCCACTTGTGACAATAAGATCAGGGTATTCAATGGCAAGGTTATTTATGATATTCCTGCATATATCTTTCCCCCGGCGTGTAATATTCCTGGTTCCCACTATACTTAAAATCTTCTTTGCATTAAGGTTGGCATTACCCTTAAAGTACAATACAATAGGTGAATCAGGGCACTCTTTGAGCCTTGCGGGGTAGTCATCCTCATCATAGCATTTAGCTATTATATCATGATTTCTGATGTATTCCAGCTCTGTTGATGCTTTTTCCAAGTATTCACTGGAGCTAAGGTGTGATGCTATGGTTTTACCTATACCCGGTATTCGTATAAGGTTATTGTATGGTTCTTTGAATACGGCTGAGGCTGAGCCCAGGTACTTTATAAGTTTTTTGGCATTTATATCACCTACAGCAGGCACCATTCCAAGGGCAATGATACTGATAAGTTCCTTATCTGTTTTCATTTCAGCATGAGACATCTTATCAAAGATAATAAATATGCATGAATTTTTGATATGCTCAGCTGAATAAATATCAGGTATAAAAAAGGCTGCCCAATATTTTGAGCAGCCTCAAGCGTAACTATGGATTGTTTTTAATAAATACCAAGGTCCAGCATAGAATTTGCAACCTTCAGGAAGCCTGCAATATTAGCCCCTTTAACATAATCAACATATCCGTCTTCTTCAGTTCCGTACTTTACACATGCTTCATGTATGTTTATCATTATCTCGTGCAGCCGGCCGTCAACTTCTTTACGTCCCCAGTGTAATTTCAATGCGTTCTGGGACATCTCAAGGCCTGAGGTAGCTACACCGCCTGCATTAGCAGCTTTCCCGGGCGCATATAGTAATTTATTCTTATGTATTATTTCAATAGCCTCGCGGGTACATGGCATATTTGCACATTCACAGATACAGAGACAACCGTTATTTATCAGGTTTTGTGCATCTTCAGCATTCAATTCATTCTGTGTGGCACATGGGAGTGCAATATCTGCTTTTACTTCCCATGGATGTTTACCTCCGTGGAACTGGGCAGACTCAAATTCATATGAATATGGTTTTACTATATCTTCATTTGATGCTCTCAGCTCCAGCATATATTCCACTTTCTCATCTTTAATACCTTCAGGATCATAAATATAACCATCGGGGCCTGACAATGTCACTACTTTACCTCCCAATTCGTTTACTTTCTGCACCGCTCCCCATGCTACGTTACCAAAACCTGAAACAGCAACTGTTTTACCTTCGAAAGATTCATTTTTTGTTGCCAGCATTTCATTGGCAAAGTAAACACATCCAAAGCCTGTTGCCTCGGGGCGTATAAGAGAACCACCCCAGTTAATGCCTTTTCCTGTGAGTACTCCTGTATGTTCGCGCTTCAGTTTCTTATACATACCATAAAGATAACCTATCTCACGTCCACCAACGCCAATATCACCAGCAGGAACATCAATTTCGGGGCTGATATAGTTCCATAATTCAAGCATGAACGACTGGCAGAATCTCATAATCTCGGCATCAGATTTACCTTTGGGGTTAAAATCGGAACCACCTTTACCACCACCCATGGGTAATGAGGTAAGTGAGTTTTTAAATATCTGTTCAAAGGCAAGGAATTTAAGAATACTGAGGTTTACACTCGGGTGAAAGCGTAAGCCCCCTTTATAAGGACCAATGGCATTATTAAACTGTAAACGGTAACCAAGGTTTACCTGTACATGACCTTCGTCATCAACCCAGGGCACTTTAAAGGTGAATACCCTGTCAGGCTCTATTAGCCTTTCAATGATATTGGCAGCTTCAAAATGAGGATTCTCATTATAGACTTCCTCAATTGATTCAAGTACTTCCCTGACTGCCTGAAGGTATTCAACCTCGCCAGGATGCTTCTTCTCGAGGTTGTTAAGAATAATATCTACGTTCATTATAAGTAAGTTTTGATGATTTTATTAAGGATTCTTAAAAGACTCAAATTTGCAATTAGAAAAAATACTAAAAAATGATTAAACTCATAAGAATAATATGATTAGTATCCTTTCACATATTTGTTAAGTGCCACAACTATTTTATTCCTCTCTGATTTGGTTAATGCAGTTAGATAAACAGGTGTATAGCTTGCCTTCTTATTACCCATTAACCGGTATAACTGTATTGATTTTACCATGCCAGGAAAGTGCTTCTTCATTTTGTATCCAAGAAACTCTTTTTTGGGGATCTCGATTGAGCTCTTTTTTCTCCTTAAGAAACCTACTGAATAATACCTGAAAATAATATCCTGTCCATCATCGGAAAAATAGATGTATTTATACCTTGATAATAGTGGTAAGAATGTAAGCAGCAGGTATAAGGTTATAAGTGTAATTGTGGCATAAAACTCCTCTATGCCCCATATGGGAAATTTCAGTTGCTTACCGAAATAAACAAGAAATACATACATAAGCATAATAACGGTGGCAATAAATAATCTTATTCTTAACCTTATAATGGTCTTGCTATTATCAATAGTCATAAGGAGGTATCTTTTTATTACCCTGAATTATTATCTAAAGATATCAATTAATTTAATCAGACAAATCCTTCCTTTTCATTTTAAAAAAATCCTTGATTATAAGATGACATTCTTTTTCCATAACATTCTTTACTACCTTGGTCTTCCTGTGTAATATCCTGTTTTTATTAAGTGTATATCCTCTTTTTTCATCATCAGCTCCATAAACAAGTTTATCCACACGGCTCCAGAATAATGCTCCAGCACACATTGTGCACGGTTCAAGTGTGACATAGAGGCTGCACTTATCGAGGTATTTACCTCCCAGGTAAGTGCTTGCAGCTGTTATGGCTTGCATTTCAGCGTGAGCCGTACAATCATTTAATGTCTCAGTAAGATTATGTGCTCTTGCTATTATACTGTCATTGCATACCACCACGGCACCTACCGGCACCTCTCCTTTATCTCTTGCTTTTTGGGCCTCATCCAGGGCTGCTTTCATAAATATTTCATCAGGGAATTCTACTGTCATAATCAAATATGTGGAATTTTACATAAAAATACTAAAAACAGAAATATATCCCGTATAGATATATTTCATTTCAGGGTTATGATGTTTTGGTTATTTTTGTTTCAAATTTATCTGGTTCATTATGTACAGAACACACAATTGCGGAGAACTTAATATATCCCATAAGGGTGAAAAAGTAGTATTAAGTGGCTGGGTCCATAAATCGCGCGACCTGGGAGGAATGACTTTTATCGACCTGCGCGACAGGTATGGTAAAACACAGCTAGTTTTCAATATGGAATCAAAACCCGGATTATGCGTTGAAGCAAGGAAGCTGGGCAGGGAATATGTAATATGTGTGGAAGGTATAATCGGGGAGAGAAGTAATAAGAACCCGAAGATGAAGACCGGTGACATAGAGATTATTGTCGACAGGTTCGAAGTGCTGAATGAAAGTGAGATACCTCCGTTCACTATTGAAGATGAAACAGACGGTGGTGATGAGCTAAGAATGAAGTACAGGTACCTTGATTTAAGGCGTGAGCCCGTAAAGAAAAACATTATCCATCGCCACAGGGTAGCACAGGAGGTTAGGAAATACCTTGATTCGAAAGATTTCATCGAAATTGAGACACCGGTACTTATTAAATCAACACCTGAGGGGGCACGCGATTTCGTTGTTCCATCAAGAATGCATCACGGTTCGTTTTATGCCTTACCCCAGTCACCCCAGACATTTAAGCAATTACTTATGGTTTCGGGTTTTGACAAATATTTTCAA
>DOZA01000242.1 GCA_003518245.1 Bacteroidales bacterium
TGCATATTGCAGCAAAGGATAATTTGATAGAAATTGCTGAAGCACTGATACGAGCAGATGCAGATATAAACCTGAAAGATAAATATGGGGCTACTCCACTTCATTATGCTTCTGCTTACGGGTATTTTTATATGTGTGATCTGCTTATTTATTATAATGCCAGTATCGATGACAGAACAGAAGATGGTAACACACCACTCATAACTGCAGTGTTTGCCGGCCAGGCCGACATCAGCGATCTGCTTTTACAATCGGGAGCCTCCCCTGATACTCCTGATAATAAAGGTTTTACTCCCCTTATGGTTGCTGCCCAGAATAATGACACACTCTTAATAGGTTTACTGCTGGATGCAGGTTGTGAACTGAATGCAATAAACACCTATAAATATGATGCCCTCGGTCTGGCAATACGTAATAATAATTACAAAGCTTATAAATACCTGATAAACAGTCTCAAGCCCGCTGATTATAAAAATAATAACATTATCTCCCCTGTGCTTATAGCAAGGAAATACGGAAGAACGGAAATTCTGGAAGAACTAAAAGAATCAGGATTCACCGAACCGCCAAGGTTAAACTTTGATCATGTTAAAATAAATGCTGGCATTAAAGCCTCTTTTCGTGACTATTATACAAGATTAGGCATTAGTATTAAAGAACCTTTACTGAAACTGATGCTCAATGCAGGTTTTGAATTAAAACCTATGTACAGTAAAGTCCTGGTAAAGTATTCATCAGACTCTTTCTACCAGTATTTCGATAAAAGATATGTATTATTTGCTGGTGCAGGTAAAGAATTTAAATTGTATGAGGATTTCAGGAAAGGTAATTTTTCACTGGATATAAATTTGAATGTAGGATATATGATGAGCAGCCAGTACAGGGGAACTTATATTAAACCTCCTGATAAGTTAAGGATAATGCCACAGACTGTAATCAGGTGGAACAGGGGAAAAATCAATGTATATGCCGGCTATGAATTTATGAAAACTGATTTATACAGAATCGGCCCCAGCTGGTTTACCCTCGGGGTATACTATGATATATATTTTGACAAAATGCGCAGTCCCATAAAAACTATAAAATGGTATTAAAAACTTTTAAAACACTGACACTATTTTTAATATTCAGTCTCTGTTGGCTCTCAGCATGTGAAGATCTGTATATAGTCGACTGCGATAATTGCCTGTTAATAGAACCAACTACCTGTTTGCTTAATATCGAACTACCCAGCGACAGAAATCTTTACGATGTTACAATTTACAGGGGAAAATTGGAAGACGGACTGGTACTTTACGAGGTTTCAACATACAGTCCATTCGTTTATGAGGTGGGACTTAACTCTGAATATACAGTTACAGCTACAGTAATAATAAATGGCAAACAGTATACTGCTGTTGATTCCACTAGACCCAGGGTCGATGTTATTACTGATGAATGTGATGAGTTATGTTACTGGGTGGTGCATAAGACTGTAAACCTTAAAATAAAATATTTCTGACCAAACAGGATATCAAAAGATATGAAATACATTCTGAAATTCGGAAATCAATATATTAAACTAAATATTGCAGTTAATGCCAATGTGATAACTGTTAACAGTACCCCGGCTGCTGAACCTGATAAAGGTAGCTTTACAGATAATCTCTCTGTTTTACTACCCCCCGAAATAAGAACTGCAGGAATAGTTGTTTCAGACAAAACCAGATTATGTGGTTATAATAAATACCTGTCCTGGGTAATTGATAAACTGGAAAAGGAAGGACTGGATAAAAACTCCATAAAGATATATATTGCATATGGCACACACCCAAGGCAATCTGAGGCCGAGAGTATTAGAATTTACGGGAGCACATATAAAAAATATGATTTTATCCATCATAACTGTGATGATGTGGAAAATATGGTCAGTCTGGGATTTACAAGCAGGGGTACTGAAGTTAAAATCAGAAAAGATATACTTGATCATGACCTGTTAATCCTGTTCGGTGTTGTATCACATCATTACTTTGCCGGGTATGGAGGAGGACGTAAGCTTATATTCCCCGGGCTGGCAGAACGAGAGTCAATTTACTTAAATCATAAACTGTTTATTGATTTCGATAATATGAAACTTCATGATGAATGTCGTTCCGGCAACCTGTCTGGTAATCCGGTAGCGGAAGATCTGTATGAAATCGACAGACTAATGCCCGATAAAATAATTATAACTGGTATACCTGATAGCAATGGTAATATAAAAAGGCTAATAACAGGAAAAAAATATAATGACTTTCTTAAGGCATGCAGCATATACGATGATCATTACAGGAATAAAGATGGTATCATGTATGATAATATAATAGCAAGCGCGGGAGGGTATCCCAAAGATATTAATTTTATACAGACTCATAAATCATTGCATAATGCTGCATCTTTTGTCAGGGATGGTGGGAATTTATTCCTCCTTGCTGAGTGCACTGATGGTGTTGGAAATGATGAATTCCTTAACATATTCAAAGGTAATTCCAGGAAAGACATCTATAATAATCTACGACATAAATATTCCGGAAACGGTGGAACAGCATTATCACTTTTATCAAAAACCGAAAGGATAAATGTCTATATGCTTACAGAACTTGATAATAATACATGCCGGACTCTTGGTATAAATAAGCTGGAACATGAAGATATGTTATCCAGAACAGGGAAGCTGGAAGGAAGCATTGCAATAATTCATAATGCCAGCATCGTTTATCGTTAATTAAAAAGTATCATTTATGTTACCTGCAAAAAGAATAATAATAATACTCCTTACCCTTACCACACTGTCAGGAACATCACAAATGATTACCCCCGAGTTTAAAAAACAAAAAAGGAATAACGGGGATTATGATAAAGTGGAAAAGATGGCTCTTGAAATATTGAAAACCGGTTTTAATGCCGGTCATGGTTATAACCAGGTTTGGATCAGGGATCTGAATACTTTTATTAAATATTCATGCAGGGTATTACCCCATGAAACCGTACGTGATGCCTTACTGCATTTTTTCTATTTCCAGGGTTTTGATGGCAATATGATCGATGGATATGAGCAAGTCCCGGATGATTATATAGCTGATAATTATTCCGTTTACGAAAGATATGACGTACCAGGTTATGTATTTCATAAAAACACCGTAGAGACAGACCAGGAGACTTCTCTCATCCAGGCAGTATATAAATATATCACTGAAACAGGTGACAACAGTTTTCTCAGTATAACCGTCAATGGGAAGACAGTAATGGAAAGGATGGGAAAGATGCTTGACTTTCTCATGAAACACAGGTATAATGAAGAGTATGGATTAATATGGGGAGCAACTACAGCTGATTGGGGTGATGTACAACCACGTCATAAATGGGGTGTAAAGCTTGACGAACTGTCAATTCCTGGTATTGATATCTATGATAATGCAATGATGCTGATCGCCTTGGACAACTATATTGATCTTTGTGATAATACAGGCAGAAAGGCCAAGTGGCAAAAAGTGTATAATGAAATAAGGGAGAATACAAGGAAATATTTATGGGATAGCAAGAAAATGAAGTTTATACCTCATATCTATATAAGATGTGAAGAGTTCACTGAAGTAAATGAAGAATCCATCTATTACCATGGAGGAACTATAGTAGCCATGGAAGCCGGCCTTCTGGACAGGAAAGAGATAATTGCCAGCCTTCAGCTTATGCGTGATAATGTTAAAGCATCCGGTGCCGGTTCAATAGGGCTTACAGTATACCCTCCCTACCCCGATGGTAGTTTTGAGAATAAGGGTATGGATGCTTACCAGTATCAGAATGGTGGCGACTGGACATGGTTTGGTGCCAGAATAATACCACAGCTGGTCAGGTACGGTCTTTTAGAGGAAGCAGTTGATGAACTGCAACCTTTTATTGACAGGGTAATTGAAAATGATGGCTTCTATGAATGGTATACTATTAAGGGAGAACCGCGAGGCTCAGGTATTTTCAGGGGTTCAGCAGGTGTGCTCCTGGAAGCAATAGAAGCGCTCAGGGAGTTATGAGTTAACTAATCTTTATTCCTCCCCGGTATCCTTATAGTACACCCTCAATTCCCGGAGACG
>DOZA01000019.1 GCA_003518245.1 Bacteroidales bacterium
ACTATTCCCTAGAAGATCATAAGGCTGCTTAATATCGCTTACATATTCTGCCCTACTATCAAACAACTGGTTCTCTGTAGTAAAGCTCAGTACAAACATACCGGTATCTAACAAAGGGAACAATGAAGACAAAAGATAGCCGCTATGTTCACCCGGTCCGTTTCCTCCCGCACCCACTTCTTTAATAAACTTACCTTTATCATCAAACATATAGCAGGTAACCGGCCCGGGAAAGTCAACCTGTGTGCCTACAATTATTTTATCCTCAAATAAATAGGTCATTGCATTCCCAACAAGACATTCTTCTTTTGTCTCAAGCGGTATTACACGATAATCTTCGATTATTTCTGAGATACCGGTTTCCAATATCTCATCAGGCAGATTGTCAAAATGAATAACCGGGACTTTCCTTCCGTCAACATTCACGGATGTCACAACCCGGTCTTCCATATCTGCATTGCAGGAATACAATACAAGAATTAGTATGGTTAATAGAATATTTCTCATTTTTTTATTGGTTGGTTAGAATTTTTGACTGAAAAGATATCAGTAGGATGGATTGTTCTACAGCAGATAGGAATTTTTATGTGTTCTGCAATCGTCCTGCTTAGAAATATTTCGAGCAATATACCTTAATCCGGTGTAAATCTCAAATTATTACTACGATTTCTTATTGCAATTGAATAAACAACTCTTTTAAAAATCTAGTAGCGGGACACCAGGTGGATTCTTAATATCAACTTTTATCAACAAACTGCCAATTTCGGCAGGATTATCGAGATAATGCTTCAGCAATTCCGGGTTTGTGCATTTTGTCCGTTCAGGATCAAGGGTATTGATACGTTCTTCGAAGTATGATGAATAAACAGGCCAGATAAATGATCCCCCAAAATTATTGGAAATATCAATCGCTCCCCGGTAAACCTCCGCTTCATCATCTTCCTCCATAATCACTGTATAGAAATCCTTATCATACCTGAATACAAGCAAAGAGCAGTTATCTGTTTCTGCATAACTTACCATATTATATGTGCCTTCCCACTCAGGTTCTCCAGTAGCCGTTATGGAGAATACTTTCCTGTCATAATTAAGCACAATGTCAGGGACAATACTTCTTTTTCGTATTCGATAAACGGTATCGCATCCAAGAGAAAAGAAATAATCCTTCCCGGGAACAGCAGAAGTACGGTTTAGCTGGCCGTATAATGCCAGTCCGGGTCCTTCCAGCAAGGGAAGTTCCAGTCTGCGGTCAATAAGATTCAGCTCACTGTCAGTCAGAACAAGGTTATAATTGTAATTCTTTTTATCTCCCGGCATTCTTATATCAAACAAAAATTGTCCCTGTTCGGTTAAATGAACACTATTGAATCTAAAACCAGGGTTCATCTGACTAATAATACTACCTCCCTGGGCAAACCGGATAATTTTTATGGCACCTGAGGCTATCAATTGACCTGATTCTGTATCAAGGCAAATATCGGATAACGACACATACTCATCCGGCCCCCTGCCCTGTTTGTTTACAGAGCGAATGAATTCACCGGATTCGCTGAATATAAGTATCCGGCTGTCACCGCTTAATATTATTATCTTGCCATCGTTAAATATTATTCTCCGGGCATTACTAAAAAACGCTCCCTCCGTTTCTTCAAGCTGAATAAGTTCATAGCTTTCAATAATGTCACTTACAGGTCTTTCAGCATTTCTATGGCTGATGAAATATTCACGTACATCAGGCTCCTTTTTTATCTTGCAGGAACAGATCGAAATCAGGATTATAAGAATTGTTAATGTCTTATGGAAATTAATATACATGTTTAATGGTGTATTGGTTAATTTGGTCATTGTCAATAATTCCATATGAAATAATTTCTACCTGGGTTTTAAAAATAGTAATACGGGATTATCACTTTCGTTTAACCCTTCTGAATTCTACCCATAAGAATCCTTGCATCCACCGGCTTACCACTTAATAGTTCTTCAGGTGCATTATATTTTCCAAAGTCAATGGTGTACCCTGGGCTCATTAGTCCTGAACTATTATATTCAAATATATTATTATTTAAAGTTAGCAGTACAAAATACCGGTTCCTGAAACTTGAGAATGTTGTATGATACTCAATATTCAGGGATTTATAATTGTTGGGCATTTTCAGTACTCCCCTGCTTTCTTTTGATACAGGATTATATTCATAAATACAGTAATCAGTCTGACCTTCTGATCCCGGTTGTGGCAGATAGGAAAACAACAGAATTGAATAATTATCAATGAGCTTATTAACAGGAACTGCCACAGGGTCAATATTTATTTTCTTTGCGCCCTGCCCAAATAAACCAACAGTTAGGAGTAAACCAATAATTATGATTAGTGTAGCTTTACTGTAAATAGTCATATCATCGTCAAACTTTATTAGTCCTTAAGATATATTTTCACCAGGGCCGGGTTATCATTGGGGTTTATATTGCTATACCTGTCCAGGTTCTCTTCATCCAGTATCTCCGGGTTAATATACCTTGTCTTTGTCTGTGAATTTATGCAGCTCAGAACATATTCTTTTCCGGAATCCCAGTTCAATATTTGGGGCAATCTCGTCCCGGTTTCTCCGGCATCGGGCAATTCATTGCTCAGGTAATCACTATATCTCCTGGCATCACCAAAAAAATACCTCATACAACCCGGCAGATCATGCAGTATTTCATATTCATCCTTTCTTTTATCATATAAGAGAAGCAGAATATCATCTCGAAAGCAAAATTTTTTGATCATGTACCTGTCGTTTTCGAAATCATCCCTGAATGCATATACATATTTCCGGTCGAGAAAATCTTTACCAACCTCCTTATCTGATATAGCGAACTCCCAGTCATAATCATCAATGGTGAATGTATTTGCCCCGAAGTCGAGCTCCCTTACAGGGCAAAGCTGGTTGTTATCAAGCTTATATATCAGATTGGTATACCCGTGATGAATATACAGTTCGTCATTGCACACATAATAATGAGCATCTGTCCTTACGG
>DOZA01000362.1 GCA_003518245.1 Bacteroidales bacterium
GATTTTTTCTTCATAGCTATCGGTAAGTTCATACAGGGCTTTATAGTTCACGGGTTTCTCCACCGCCTTAACAACTTTTTCAGCAAGGTCAATAGCTCCTTCTCCTCCCCTGGCCCATGATTCATTCACTGCCACTTCCACACCCCGGGTCTTACAGTAACCGGCCAGTATTTCTATTTCGGCATCTGTATCTGTCTCAAATTTATTTATAGAGACCACCGGGCTAAAGCCGAAGGTTTTCATATTTTCAATATGTTTGCCAAGGTTCTCCAGCCCGTTCTGCAGGGCTTTTGTATTTTCCTGTTTCAATTCCTTCAGATCAGCCCCTCCGTGGTATTTCAATGCTCTGACTGTAGCCACTATCACCACTGCGTCAGGAATATAATCGCATTTACGGCATTTTATGTCAAAGAATTTCTCAGCCCCCAGGTCGCTGGCAAAACCGGCTTCCGTTACCACATAATCGCTAAGTGACAATCCCATTTTTGTTGCCAGCACACTGTTCGTACCCTGTGCAATATTTGCAAATGGTCCACCGTGAATAATTGCAGGTGTGCCCTCAAGAGTCTGAACAAGGTTTGGTTTTATTGCATCTTTAAGAAGGGCAGCCATAGCTCCCTGTGCTTTCAGGTCACGTGCATACACAGCTTCTCCACCATATGTATATCCAACAAAAATATTACCCAGTCTTTCTTTCAGATCATCAATATTTTTAGCTATACAGAGTATAGCCATTACTTCCGAAGCAGCAGCAATATAAAACCCTGTTTCCCTGAGCACACCCTGTGTTGTGCCTCCCATCCCGATAACTATATCCCTGAGCGATCTTTCATTCATATCAATTACCCTCTGCCATTCAACTGTCCTGGGATCGATATCGAGGCTCACACTTTTATGCTGAAGATTATTATCTATCAGTGCTGACAGTAAGTTGTGGGCTTTTTCCACTGCTGAAATATCACCTGTAAAATGCAGGTTTATATCCTCCATAGGAACAACCTGGGCATAACCACCACCGGCAGCACCACCCTTTATACCAAAGACGGGACCCAGTGAGGGCTCCCTGAGTACAACTGTTGTTTTCCTGTTAATACGGTTCATTGCCTGGGCCAGGCCAATAGATGTTGTGGTTTTACCTTCCCCAGCAGGAGTAGGAGTGATGGCCGTAACAAGAATTAATTTTGATTTCATTGCTTTTTCCTTATTCAGGTGCCTGAGTGGCAGCTTGGCCTTATACTTACCATATAAGTCGATGTCGTCCGGATCAATACCCAATTTTTTGGCGATCTCTGTAATAGGCTGCATACTGGTAGCCTGTGCAATTTCAATGTCAGATTTCATATCGTTTCTGTATAAATGGTTATTATTCTTTTGTTATAAGTAGATGAATACATTTACATATTTTATATACTAACAGATTTTTCAATCAGTTGTTCTATCATATCCTTATGAACATTAAAAATGTATCCACAATGGATTTTGGCATAAACAATTAGTATATTTGAAACAGTAGTGTCCGGTTTAAAAAGTGACAACCCATGGAAGTCACAAAATTACAATATGTTACAAGAGTCTTCATGTTTTTCGATTTGAAATGAAAATATTCAAGCGATGATAATTGGATATAGTAAAGTGCTTTGTAGTAGGCATATTTTCAACAATTTAAAGAATTCAGTAGGATTATAATCAATCCGGAATTTAATGATTTTATTTTAACCGGACAGTAGTATATTTGAAATAATAAAAAATACACGAAACTATCTTCAAACAGGGAGATAATTAGCCTGTTCATTTTATAAATTAAACCATATCGGAAGAAGATGAGGCATGTAATAATTACAAGAGGAACCAGGGGCATTGGATATGGGCTGGTCAAAGAATTTCTTTTCAGGGGTTTTAACGTTACTTTCTGCGGAAGTACTGACAATTCGGTAATGGAAACAGTCAAAACACTGTCCGGTCAATGGTCTTCAAATAAGTTCAGAGGTGTTGTTTGTAATGTTTCAAAAAGGGAAGACCTTGAAAACCTTCTTCTTGAATCCATTTTTCCCACCTATCAAGTTTTGATTCACAGACTATTGTAATTATCTTAAAACCATTACCTTTGTATTTTTCATAGATTGGTTTTAGCTCTCTGGATCTTCTTGTCGAGTTACCACATCAGCTTCCGGAATTTTCTACATAGGTCAGTTTTTTATTTGCAACTGAATTAAAACTAATAAGTTTTTTATCAATATCGGGTAATCTGAAATTTGTTGCTTTCTTACCTATCCTGTTAATACTATCCTTTCTAGAAAGCCATATTGAATAAAGTTCGATATATTCTCTTGATTTAATTAAATTCTTATCCTCAATGCTTTGTATTAATTCTCCAAGTATATCCAAAGGCAAGAAATCTTCTCTACTTTCCCAGCTGCTTAAAAAGTCGATAGCCAAATAATTCTCATTATTGTTTTTAAACCATTGAATTATCTTGTCTTTGATTATTTGTGAATTATAATCAGCTGTAGCAAAATTAGATATATATTCTTGCCTAGCTTTACGGTATGCTTTGTTATAATAACCTGCATGAACTACGGACTTTTCCACAAGTGAATCATAATTAAGCTCAAAAATGATTTCTCCAGGTTCTATAACTATTGGCAGGACTCCTTTCTCACCATTAATGTCGAGTAGAATTTGCGAAGAGTAAAGGTTTGGGGATTCCCCTTTGTATTCAAATTTGTAATTATTATATGGGATAGGAATCTCATCACCAACTCTACTGCTTTCACCAATATATAATTCGCCAGATTCATGCCCTACAATAGTACCGCTAATTCTGAATTCGAATGTATCCGTATGCTTTTTACAACTAAGTGTAAACAATAAAACTATTAATAAACTAATTATTTTTTTCATTTTTCAGTTTTGAAATGTGCCCTAACGGCAGTCTGTCTAAAAAC
>DOZA01000212.1 GCA_003518245.1 Bacteroidales bacterium
TGTTATTCATTTCCCGGGGATCTTTTTCCAGGTCATAAAACTCCCAGGCTACGGGTGTATTTACCCAGTACCGATTCCCTCCGTATTTTGTAACTTCTTTTCCTCCGTGCACATTGGAAAAGTCACAACCATAAAAGAATATGAGTTTGTATTTTTTTGTACGTATACCAAAATGAGCAGGGTTATTATGACTGTGAGCCATATGCATCCAGTACCTGTAATAAGTTCCTTTTTTCCATTTTGATGTTTCTTTTTTCCCTTCAAGGGCTCTTACAAAACTGGAGCCCTGCATATAATCAGGCTTCTTTACACCGGCCAGTTCCAGCATAGTAGGTGCAAAATCCGTGTTATTTACCATCCAGTCACATTCTGATCCGGCTTTAATTTTATCAGGAAACCTGATAATCAGTGGCATTCTCATTGCTTCCTCATACATCCACCTTTTATCCATATAATCATGCTCACCAAGCATCATGCCCTGATCACCTGTATAAATTATAACTGTGTTATCAAGTAAATCATTTTCTTTCAGATATTTCATCAGCCGTCCCATATTATCATCAACTCCCTTTACACATCTAAGGTAATCCCTGGCATAGTTCTGGTAGCTTTGATGAGTAAATTCCCTTTCTGACAGCTCTTCACTTAACTTATAGTAGCGGCCATAATTTCTTCTTCCCCTGCGTGATATTGAGGAACCGATATCATGTATAAGGCTATCATTTACCCCCCTGGTCGCAATCGAACCAAAGCCCGGGGCAGGCTGATCATACATATTGTCCGGTTCGGGTATCTCAACATCGCTCAGGTAATCTTTGTATCTTTCAGCATATACAAACATATCATGAGGTGCTTTATAATGATGCATCAGGAAGAATGGTTTCGACTTATCCCTGGTTTCAAGGAATGATATTACTTCATCTGTAATTACATCAGATGAATGACCCTTAAATTCCCTGACAGGGACTTCTCTTTCAAGTGTGCTGTCAAACCTGACCTTTTTCTTTACCCCTCCTTTATTCGTATACATTATTGGATTATAGTACCTTCCCTGGCCGGGAATAACACAATAATAATCAAAATTCTCAGGTGAATTTTTAAGATGCCATTTACCAATTACAGCTGTTGTATAGCCGGCCTTTTTCATTTCTGCCGGAAGGTAGTGTCTTTCTGCAGGTAATACACTGTAGAGGTCAAGCACTCCGTTCGTCTGACAATACTGACCGGTAATAATATTAGCTCTGCTTGGCTTACATATTGAGTTAGTACAAAATACATTGGAAAATATCATCCCATCTTCGGCCAGCTTATCGATGTTAGGCGTGGGATCCAGGGATGCAAGCCTGGAACCATAAGCACCAATTGCTCTTGCGCAATGATCATCAGACATGATAAACAGGATATTTGGTCTGTTCTTAGCATATTTCTTATTATCATCAAGCGTTGCAGGATCAATCAAATCTGCGTTCAGTTTATAGACTTTATTTTTTTCCGTATCAAATTCAATCTCTTTGTTCCTGTATATTAGTTTACACTTCATACCAGCTTTTGACAGTATCCCCAATTCCTGAAGCATTCCATTCTCCCAACTAAAAGATAATTCAAAACCGCCCCTGGCACAAACTCCGGAAATGGATCCGTAATCAAGTGCCTTAGGTAATGCCGGTAATATTTCAATATAGCTTTGGTGAGACTGTATCAGCATCTCTGCGATACCAGCTGTTGCACCAAAATTACCATCGATCTGAAATGGAGGATGAGCATCAAAAAGGTTGAGATATGATCCTCCACCTGTCAGGCTTGTTTTATCACCTCCTTTTGGTCTGAACAGCAGGTCAAACATCTTAAAGGCATGATCACCATCAAGGAAGCGTGCCCACAGGTTAATTTTCCAACCAAGGCTCCAGCCTGTGGCATCATCACCACGAAATACCAGTGACTGCCTGGCTGCTTCCATCAGATCAGTTGATTTCTCCCACGTAATATCATCCCCGGGGTGCACACCCCACAAGTGCGATACATGTCTGTGCTTATTTTCAGGATCATCCCTGTCATCAAGCCATTCCTGCAATTGTCCGTATTGTCCAACCTGGTTTGGAGCAATTTGCTCAGCCATAACTGACAGTTTCTCTGTAAATTCATCCTCTAGGTCCAATATAGATGCTATCTCAACGCACTGTCTGAACAGCAATCTTATTAACTGGTGATCCATTTTGGGTCCTGCAACCAGACCTCCATTCTCAGGAGAACATGAGGGAGAGCTTATGAGCCATCCGGTTTCAGGATCTTCAATAAGGAACTGGGAATAAAAAAGAGCAGCTTCTTTCATAACGGGGTACGCACGTTCATACAGGAATAGGGTATCCTGTGTGAAAAGAAAATGTTCCCACATATGGGTACAAACCCAGGCTGCACCGGTAGGCCATACTCCATAAGGTGCAGAATTGATGGGAGCTGCCCCTCGCCATATATCTGTATTATGATGAAGGACCCAGCCATCACAGTTATAATGTTCCTTAGCCACAGATCTTCCGGTGACCGCACATTCTTCAACCATCTTAAGAAACGGTTCATGGCACTCCGAGAGATTGAGCAGCTCTGCTGGCCAGTAATTCATCTCCACATTGATATTTGTGGTGTATTTGCTTTCCCATGGTGGTTTAAGTTCCTTATTCCATATACCCTGCAGGTTGGCGGGTTGTGTGCCCTTCCTGCTTGAAGAGATAAGCAAATATCTCCCGTATTGCATATACAGGGCAACCAGTCCCGGATCATCATTCGATTCAGGATAAAGCCTTAACCTCTCATCCGTAGTCAAAGAATCACGCCCATTAGTCCCGAAATCAACAGTAAAGCGATTAAATAAACCCTGGTAATCCTTAATATGTTCTTTAAGTATTTTTGAATATTCCAAGCCTTCAGTTTTTTTGAGCCTTGATTTCAGAACTGTAGCGGGGTCATTGCTTGTATCCATGTAATTCTTGAAATTAGTGGCAGCACTAAGATATATAGTAGCATCACTTGCTCCTGAAATAAACAATTTGCCATCGCTGAATTTTAGCTTACCATCTGTTAATACTCTGGCTCCTGCTATTCCTCTCAGTACGCCATCTTTAACTTCTACTTCAAGGGTAAGTAAATTATCTGAAAAATCAACTTTCCTGAATTCATGCTCCGTATCAAAACTAATTTTACAGTTAATTGATTCTTTTTTATCTGACCTGATGTTCACCGCTATTGCTTCATGCGGATTACTTGCTATAATCTCTCTTTTATAAGATACCTCATTTATTTTATATGTTGTTTTACAAACAGCCCTTGATATATCCAGTTCTCGTTTATAATCAGTATATGTGTCATGTCCCGGAAATTCTATATACAAATCACCAAAAGGTTGATAAGCCATCTGACGTAAAGGGATACTCATAAATTCTTTCCCCGCAAGCTTCCTGGCCTCTTCATTTTTCCCCTCGAACAACAATTTTCTTATCTCCTCAAGATATTTATATGCACCCTTATGAGCATAATCATGAGGCCTTCCTCTCCATAATGTCTCCTCATTAAACTGTATATGCTCCTGCTCAACCGTACCATAAACCATAGCTCCAAGAAAGCCATTCCCAACAGGTAAGGCCTCAGTCCATTCAGCAGCAGGTTGATTATAAAACAGTTTCAGGGATTCTTCATCATTATACATATTATTGCAGGAAACTGCAATTGCAGCAATTATTATCAGTAATATTCTTCTGGCTGGTTTTTGTAGTATCATTCCTCGTGAAAGTTTATTTAATAGATTTTTAAACATATAGAATATTCACAGGGAAAAGATGCCGGCATTTTTACCTTCAATGCATCCTTATCCTGTACAAATTGAAGTTCCCCCTCAATTCCGGCCATTTCAACATTTGTAAATGCCGGGTATATTTCATTGTTTAAATCACTGATTTCAACTTCTCTGCCCGGAATATTTCCAGTAAATACAAATATCGTATCCCCTTTTGTAGTAAAACGTAAATCCCGTGCTGTAGCATTATCGGGGCGAGTAAAATTATCTCCGGGGTTCCAGGCTGGTTTACCGTTAAAATGTATAAATGGTCTTGTTCCATAAATCCCGTCCCCGTTAATTCTCATCCATTTGCCCACTTCATGTAAAATGTGAACTGCCTCATCATCAAGTGAACCATCAGCTTTTAAAGGTACGTTCAGCAAAAGGTTTCCATTCTTACTCACAATATCAATAAGTTCATGGATTATTACAGCAGGGCTTTTATATTTACTGTCATTCATCCAGAACCATGGTCCTATTGAATCATCAGTCTGCCATGGCACCTGACCTATATTTGATCTCCGGCCTCTCTCAATATCCTGAACAGCAACCCCTTCACGGTAATCACCATGCCAGCCCTGGTACCTGCTATCACCAACCGGCCTGGCTGTATTGTTTTTAATATTCAATACAGCATCAAGCTTTCCTTTGTGATGTTCTATATTATTGTTATAAAAATATGCTATCAATTCACGACACGTAATCCCAAAAGGTATTCCCCCGTCAAAATAAAGGAGATCAGGCTGGTGTTGATCAATAAGGTCCTTAATACGAATAAACCATTGCTCAGGCCAGTATTCAGGCGGATCTATCGGATATGATAATGATTTATTACAATGTGTATTGAAATAAAGGTCACTGTATTCAGCATTAGCTCCATCATAATGAACACCTTTAAAAGGGCCACTTGTGTCAGCACCATGCGAGGTCTGAATCCATGACCAGCTCCTTGCAAGGTGCGTGGTTACACCAAAGCGCAGACCTGCATCGGATACCGCTTCCCGCCACAGCCCAATTATGTCTTTATGAGGACCATGGTTTACTGAATTCCAGCTATGATGTTTTGAATTCCAGAGATCAAAATTATCGTGGTACACCGCTATTGGGACTATATACCTGGCACCAGCTTCGTTAAATGTTTCAACAAGCTTGTCAGGATCAAAATTTTCGCCCTTCCACATCTCAATAATATCCTTGTAACCAAATTGTGATGGATGACCGAACTTTTCAAGATGATATTTATAAGTATCATGACCCTGGATATACATATTACGTGCATACCAGTCGTCATATGCTGCAACGGAATGTGGGTTCCAGCAAACAAATATGCCGAATTTGGCATCCCTGAACCATCCGGGGCATCGATAATTTTCCAGACTTTTCCAGCTTGAATCAAACTTATCATAGCTTTCAGTTCTTATACAAGAAGACGAAATCATCAACACACATAAAAAAAACAATGTTATTTTTCTCATTTTATGTAATTAAATCTGAAAACTATTATATTAAACAGGCTATATGCCTATATTTTATTCCCCTGTATCATTATCTAATAAGCGGATCCACTACTATTTCAACATAAGATAAATATCGCTAATCCTTTTTTAATTTCAAAGTAAAATTATTCCACCCCTCCATCAGTGTCTGAAAAGGACCGGGTTTAATTCCCGCAGTATTTACTTTTCTTCCATTTATATCATTATCAATAACCAGGGGTAAACCGTCCGTTTGCTCCATCTTCATGCCTGCATATGGTATCTCACCAATATAATCTGAGCTGATTAACGGGTAATTGTCTTTGATAACTTTCCCCGGGATAAAAATATTAACAGTTGTTTTCCCATCTTCAGTCATACTTTCATATCCCCAGTCACTGTCTTCAACGAATAAATTAGGACTTTGCTCAATTCCTGTAGCTTCTATTGCATTCCTGTAACTATTTCCACAATCAGATCCGGCGAAAATGTTATTAATGAATCTTACGTTTTCCAGTGAAGTACCTCCTTTGCCCGCCCTTACAGTGCTATGAGGCCTAAAATACGGAACAATACGTCCGGGTGATTTTCGGAAAGTGAAAGTATTATCGCAGAACAGGTTATGAACCCACACTGAGCTATTGCCTTCTTCCATTACATGAGATCGTATTATAATATTATTATCAACGATTACAGGACCAAAATTTACTTCAAGTTTCAAACCGTCCGTTCCTTTAAAACCAAAGTCAGTAATTATATTTCCAGTTACCCTGGTATTTTGTGAGCCCCAGTCCAGCCAGATACCTTTAGTTCCATTCCTTAAACCGGGTTTACCATAAATACGGTTATTCCTTATAATAACATCAATTGGAAATAGTATTTTTATAGCAGCCTGATTTGTACCAAACCACTCATTCCTGTAATTTGTTTCAGTAATGATATTACCTTCAATTATACTTGCAACAGCTCCGTAACACCCATAGATGCCTGTTTGTCCACACCTGTAAATTATATTATCCCTTATTAAATGATGTCCAATTGTATTATAGGGCGGGATATTACTGCCACCTTCAAGCAAGCCGCCTTCATTTTTCGTGGGAAAATATACTTCATCAGTAACCCCCATAGAGATACCAATATTACGTGAATAAGCTATTGTACAATTTTGTATGACC
>DOZA01000309.1 GCA_003518245.1 Bacteroidales bacterium
ATCCTTCCTGTTCTCCCTGTATTACAGCAGTTTCGAACAGCGGGTTTAATATAAGGTCAGCACCATCCCTGTACTCAACCTGGTTCTTTGTTTTTTTATAATACAGCTCAGCTGATAACTCCAGGGCTCTACGCGGTAAATTTTTATATATACCCAGGCTCACCTGGTCGGCCAGCGGTGGCTCAATATGAGGATCAGCCAGTTTCCACCTGTCAGTAGGAGCTATTGCCACAGTATTTGAAAGCATGAACAGGTATTGCCTCATCCTGTTAAAGCTGGCCTTTAATGATGCTGTGGGTGAAAAAGAGTAGTTAAGTGATATACGGTAGTCAGGTCCTCCACGGTTTTCTATTGTTGCCAGTGGCCCGTAGGATGCTGTGTCCATGATATGTTCCGGTTCTTTCGGCAGTGATGAGGAATAAAAGTATACATCATTGGGTCCAAGATATTTATAAAGGCTTAACCTTATGCCACCATAGAGGCTAAACCTGTCAGTTATTGAATATTCATCGGCAGCAAAAATCGACATCTCCAGTCCCTGTTCCCTGCCTATCTCCAAAGGAGCAAGCCACGAATCGCCGCCATACGGTTCATAGACGCCATGATTCAGGGAGTACGAAATAATTCCAGCCCCGGCTGTTGTTGTATGACCTGCCCACTGGTAGCCTGTCACCCTGGTCTTAATCTCCCGATGATTCACTGTAAATCTATGTTGCCAGGCTGTGAAAGGATTTTCCATGTAAGCATGATAGTTTGTATATAGGTTATAAACGGCTGCACTTTTCATTGTCCACCTGTCATTCAGCTGGTTGTCGTAGACCACTGAAGCACCCGTATTCTGGTACATATACCTGTCTGTTCCGGCCAG
Organism: Bacteroidales bacterium; assembly: GCA_003518245.1. Lineage (GTDB taxonomy): Bacteria > Bacteroidota > Bacteroidia > Bacteroidales > VadinHA17 > UBA9300. The sequence continues at coordinate 869 of DOZA01000309.1, forward strand.
GCTGAACCTGTCATTGCTGTGGTATCCGAAGACCTGTAATGTTGATGACTCAGAGCTGGTTACATGAATTGAGGTCATAAGGTCATAGAAGGAGGCATTGCTTGATCTCAATTCAGGTGCATCAAGCCTTCCCAGTATCCAGTCAGAATATGTTGACCGGCCGGCAAAAACTATAGAGGAACGATCCCTGGTAATAGGCGTCTCAGCAAGGACGGATGCCGTTACCGGGCTTATGCCTCCCCTGGCACCGAATTTCTTTTTGTTGCCTTTACGTGTTGAGATTTCAAATATGGAAGCAAGACGTCCCCCGTATTCAACGGGGAAATTATTCTTATACATGTTGAAATTGCTTATCATATCGGGATTAAAAGCAGAAAAGAACCCGAAGAGATGACCGGTATTCAATACCGGGACCTCATTTATGAGGAAAAGATTCTGATCACTACCTGAACCTCTGACATTGAAACCTGATGATCCTTCACCTACGTTCTGTACACCTGGCATCATTTCAGCAATTTTCAATATATCACGTTCTCCCATTACAACAGGAATGGTCTTAATTTCCTTTATATCTATTTTCTGAAATCCCATTTGCATGCCCCTGACATTATCATGTCGACCCGATTTAACCACCACCTCGCGAAGATCAATGAGCTTTTCCTGTATTTCAATATTCAGAGTACCGGTGGAATTCAGTTTCAGAATATATGATTCATTTTCCATCCCCATACATGAGATACCAATATTATATATTTCTCCTGCCTTAAGCTGAAGGGCATAAAACCCATCACCATTTGATATCTCACCTTTATTTGTCCCTTCAACAATAATGGTAACACCAGGAACAGGTTCACCTGATTGTGCCGAGGTGATACGCCCGCTTAAGAGTACCTGACCGGTTTCTGCATTTGCCGAAGATCCTACAGTGATATGTTTTATTTTTTTCTCATATGAAAACCTGCCAAGGATATCATTATCCCCTGTTATTTTATCAGTCCCTATTATGTAATTATTATCAGGAATGCTATCAACTGTAACAGGGATGTCCCCGGTTAAAAAGTACTGTCCTCCACCACGGTAGACAAAATAAATTCCGGCAGGGGTCAATAGTTCATCCAGAAAGGCTGTGAGATTTACGTAAGTACCCGACACTGACACATTGATTCCCTCAACCCACTCATCCCTGTAATATATTCTTATGCCTAACCTGTTCTTCAGATCGGCTGAAAAGTCAGGAAAGGATATATTATTATAATTGCATGTAATTACAGGATCATTAGAATGAGTTTTCTGGCTCAGTATTACATTGTTTGTAATGAACGAACTTTCTGATACTTTGACTAAGCGGTTGTCCTGCTGCAATGGGAATACCGTGGATGATAAAAGAAGGAAAAGGAATGATATAGCAGTACATTTAGTCATCGCTAACGGAGAGTAAAGTGTTGAAGTAATCAATCAGTCTTTTGCTGTCCTCTATCCTGTTACCTGATTTCTTATAGGAGTTTTTATTATTAAACTTCCTGATCAGTCGTTTTTTATCCGGGAATATTTTATAGAGTGTCCTTTTTCCCCTGTAAGGTATTAGTGATCCATCATAGTAAAGGTATTGCTTTACATATTTCTTGTATTCATAATCATAAGAGCCTGAGGTATTGCTTATTTCCAGTTTTTTTCTTTTTGCTACCATGTATTGGACCATTCCCTGGCATATTACCTCGGCTAAGTACAAGTCAAAAGGATTGTTTATTTCAGGCAGGGGTATGAATTCAGCTCCTGCAATATTCACAGACACTATGTTTCCGGTGTTCAGACCTACCTGTCGAACGGAATTATCTTTTGATGTATATTCAAGGATAACATGGTTGATGTATATATCATATTTGATTTTCAGTCCGTTAAAAACTGCATTGGAAGTTTTAACTGAACCCTCCTTCCATTTGTCATTGAAATAATATGGGTGTCCCTTTATTGAACCACGGGCCGGACCTGTATATATATGTCCGCTCACCAGGCGCTCATCATCGCCATAGATATTATCAAAGTATTCGAATAAAATCTCCGTCGCTTTGTTATCTACATCATCCTGTGGCATTGCAGGGGCAAGCAGTACGAATGAGTAAACAAAAAATATGAGGTTTATCTTCGGGCTCATCTATATTCTTAATAACTGGATCAGTACTTATTAAAATAGATTGATCCAAGCCATGTAATTTAAGCAAAATTAATGCCATATAGTGTTAAATTTTTGATAAATAAAGATGCTTAAAATCATCAGATATGCTATGAATATTTCCAGGTGACCTTGTATTTGGTTTATTAGCTTATTTTTTCCTATTTTTGCAGCACCTCATAAGGTATGAATGACCCGTGGTGTAACTGGCAACACGTCTGATTTTGGTTCAGAAGAGTCCTGGTTCGAGTCCTGGCGGGTCAACACTCCAGCTGGCGCGGATCTCCAGATCCGTGCCTTTTTTTGTTGAATATTGGGATTATTTGGTCAGGTTCATTTTAAAGTTCACCGTAGCGACGCCCAATTTGGGCGTCCCTGCATTAATGACCTCATCCGGCCTCGTATAATTGTATAGCCTACAGCGGTTTTTGGTGATATGATCCCTCCGGGGTGGGCATTGGGTTCCATGTTACGTGTTTCGCGTTTCGGGGTAATTCACATGACATATTTTTCTTCGATCAGTTTTATTGCTTGCCGGGCATAAAAGCGTACCTCCCAGTGCTTGTCTTTAATAACCTTTTCAAGATGTGGTATGGCATCTTCAGGCAGCGCCTCCCTGCACTTGATATTTGCCAGGGCTGACAGTTTTTGGTGGTTTTACGTTTTGGATTTTTTAGTTTTCAGGTTTGAGATATTTAGTTTAAGAATATAGATATCATTAACACCAACAGCTTTGAAATAAGTGCAGAGGGAATCGCTCAGCTTTATAAATATCGATGGAAGGTGGAACTATTTTTCAAGTGGACCAAACAGCACTTGAAGGTTAAATCATTTGGGTGCAATCCCAATTTGTGGAACTTTTTAGGCTGCCCATTTCATGTAGTAGTTTGACTTGACTTCTATCTGATTATCAAATAATTCAGCTCTGTTTGTCAGGTTGCCAAAGAACGTATTCCATCTGCCGGTAATAAGCTGCGAACGTAAAAACAGGTAAATTTCAGCGTTTTCTCTTTTCCAAAACGACCCGCAGGATTTTAATCTCAGGTTGATCACCCTTCTGATTGCACTTTCCACACTCCCGCTTCCCTGAGGCAATCCTTCACTTTTGAAGAATGAATACTGCATTCGTTTACCATTGGCATGGAAATAATTGCTCCACTTGTTCAGTGCTTTCTCCCTGCGCTTCCCTGTGAAGTTAACCCTGATGAGTTTTTCCATGGTGTCAATCTCGCCCTGCCATAAAGCCTCTTTAAAGGTTTTTCGGATCTTATCTGTCTCTTTCATCCTTTTCGGAAGCAGTTCCATGATCTCTTCGAGTGCCTGTTTCGCATGGGTGTAATCAAGTACCTGCCAGGTTGCTTTGTCCGGAAAACGCCTGGCAAACAGCTCATCTGC
>DOZA01000210.1 GCA_003518245.1 Bacteroidales bacterium
GGAAAATTAACCAATATTGCCCTTCCCCTGGCAAGAGCCCCGGATATTGCCAGTAAGGTAAAAGTAGTATGGCTGGGATCTAATTGGCCCGATAAAGGAGAATATAACCTCGAGAATGATACATCGGCCCTCGTCCCCCTATTGATGAATGATGAACTTGAGCTCGAAATACTTACCGTTAGATACGGAAAACCTTCAGGTACCTGGGCTGTGAGCCTTTCTGTTGAAGAAATACGAAAGATAATGAAGGGTCTTGGCCCGGAGGTTGAACCGGTAAAAGGAAGGCATGGAGGTTTATTTAATTGTTTCGGAGACTATTCAGTGGAATTGTATGAAAAGTGCGGAGATAACATACGACCGATATATGATGTCTGTACACTGGTATTATTGAAATATCCTGAATATGCAGAGAAAGTGGAGGCAAAAGGTGTTAGTTTTGATGGAGCCAGTTGGCAACAGACGGGATCACAGGAAAGGACTATTATTTTCAGGGTAGATTTCAAGAAAGAGGAAATAATTAAAGAGGTTTATAATACTATGAAAAACTCAGGTACTATTTATAAGTAACCCTGCTTAATTATTGTTATGATATTTTAACCCTGATCTACCCTTGGAATGATTTACAATAACTATTTATATATATGATTATGAGAAACAAAATTGTTTTCATTCTGGTTCCGTTGATTATTGCTGCTATAACCTCATGTGGCAATGTTGATAAAAAAGACGGGAGCATTATAACTATGACCAAAGCCGAACTCCTTGATAAGGTAAAAGGAGGATGGGCAGGGCAGGCCATTGGTGTTACATATGGTGGCCCCACAGAATTCAGATACCTTTCCCGGATGATCCCTGATACTGTTGAGATCAGATGGGATAAGGAACTGGTAACCTTTTTCTATGATAAAGCACCGGGGCTTTATGATGATATATATATGGACCTTACTTTCGTTGAGATATTTGATAAAGAAGGTCTGGATGCTCCGGTAGAATCATTTGCCAATGCATTTGCTTATGCCGATTACATGTTGTGGCATGCTAACCAGGCAGCCCGCTATAATATACTCAACGGTATACAGGCTCCTGCATCAGGTAACTGGAAGAATAATATGCATGCAGATGATATTGATTTCCAGATTGAAGCAGACTTTGCCGGGCTTATGACCCCGGGAATGATCAATGCAGCAATGATATATGCCGACAGGATTGGTCATATAATGAACTATGGCGACGGGTTTTACGGTGGTGCCTATGTTGCTGCAATGTATTCGCTTGCTTTTATCTATGATGATGTGAATAAAATTGTTAATGAAGCTTTGAAAGTTATCCCGGAGGAAAGTAAATATTACCAGTGTATGCAGGATGTTATTTCTTTTCACAAGAAATATCCTGATGATTGGAAGAAAGCATGGCAGGCTATTGACGACAGTGAATGGTCAACTGATCTGCATTGCCCTGATGGTATAGCATCTCCTTTTAATATAAATGCTACCATTAATTCTTCTTATGTATTACTCGGGCTGCTGTACGGTGGGGGTGAGCTTGAGAAAACACTTGATATATCAACCAGGGCAGGGCAGGATTCAGATTGCAACCCGGCCACTGCAGCAGGAATATTATGCACCATGATGGGATATGATAATATTCCTGATTACTGGATCGATCCTATCAAACCTGTGGAAGACAGGGATTTTGCATACACTACCATATCTCTTAATGATGTATATGATATGAGTTACAGGCATGCATTAAAAGTTATCGGGAGATTTGGCGGTAAGGCAGATGAAGAATCAGTGCAGATAGCAGTGCAGGTGCCTGAAGCCCTGCCCCTGGAAGCTGGTTTCCCGAATGTTTTCCCCGCTAAAGTTACGCGGCCTGCAACCGGTGACAATACAGAAGGAAGAAGGGGAATACTCTTTGCATTAGAGTCAGATAAACCCGAAACAATAGAGTTCTCCGGTATTGGAATTGTTATAAAAGGCAGTATAGCAGGTGAACCGGAAATGGAATATACTGGTGAGCTTGAAGTAAGTATTGATGGTGAAGCAGGCAGGATAATGAAACTGCCAGTGGATTACAGGAAGAGAACAGATGAGCTTTACTGGAATGTTCAAATACCCGATGGTGATCATATTGCTGAGTTAAGATGGTTAAACCCTGTTGAAGGCCTCAGTATAAATGTTAGAAGCTATATTGAGTTCAAAAGTGAGAAGAACAAGATTATAGTTGATTATAAATAATGTAAGCTATGTTTATTATAGGTAGTTATACACTGGCAGTTATTTTCTGCATTATTACAATGATATGCTGGGGTTCCTGGGCCAATACACAAAAATTAGCTTCACAGAAATGGCCTTTCCAGCTCTTTTACTGGGATTATGTTATCGGGATATTGCTCTTCTCTCTTTTGATGGCATTTACTATGGGCAGTACAGGGGATGAGGGCAGAGGATTTGTTTCTGATATCTCACAGGCCAATGGTGAGTCATTGCTCTCCGCATTTATGGGTGGTGTGATTTTTAATTTTGCCAATATTTTGCTCGTAATAGCAATCAATATTGCAGGATTGGCAGTTGCTTTCCCTGTGGGTATAGGCCTGGCGCTGGTAATAGGCGTTTTGGTTAATTATATAGCCACCCCTTCAGGGAATCCGTACCTTTTATTTCTAGGTGTAATCCTGGTAGTTATTGCTATTATAATAGATGCACTTATTTACAGACGAATACCATCAAATGATAAGAATAAGTCTATTATGAAAGGTTTGCTGTTCAGCATACTTGCAGGTATATCAATGGGTTTCTTTTACCGCTTTGTTGCAGCCAGTATGAGTCTTGATTTTACAAATCCTGCACAGGGTAAGCTGACTCCTTATACGGCTGTTGTTATTTTTTCTGCTGGTGTTTTACTTTCTAACTTCTTATGGAATTCAATTAGTATGTATTATCCCTTCTCGGGTAAGAAAGCAACGTACAGGGAATATTTCAGTATTGGCACACCAAGATTACACCTGGTTGGCATACTTGGCGGGCTTATATGGTGCCTGGGCATGCTTTTTAATATCCTGGCAGGAGAAAAAGCCAGTTATGCAGTTTCATATGGTCTGGGCCAGGGTGCTACAATGGTTTCTGCTGCCTGGGGAGTGTTTGTCTGGAAGGAGTTCAGGGAAGCTAAAGGGAAGAAAACAGTTAATATACTGACTGCCTCTATGTTCGTATTGTTTATGGCTGGCCTGGGGTTGATAATCTTAGCTAAAATATGATGATGAAAAAAGGAATTGTTGTTTTAGGAAGCGCTAATATTGATCACATTGCGAAAGTAAAAAATATACCTGTGCCCGGTGAAACTGTTGGTGATGGTGAGTACGTAAAAACCTTTGGTGGTAAAGGTTTTAACCAGGCTGTGGCTGCGATGAGAGCCTCAGGTAATGTTACTTTTCTCGCAAGTGTAGGTGATGATGATGATGGTAAACAGATAATACAGACAATAAAAAACGATGGGGTAAACACAGATCATGTTCTTTATAAGAAAGGATCAAAGACAGGAGCAGCATTTATCTTTGTTGAAGATTCCGGTGAGAACAGTATCGTTGTTACACCCGGGGCAAATAAGGAATTGACATGCGAGGAGGTATATTCTTATACTGAAGTTATTGCAGGGGCTGATTACCTAATTATGCAGATGGAGATTCCTTATGAATGTGTTGAGACTGCGGCGGATATTGCACATAATAATAATACCTTCCTGGTATTGAATCCAGCACCTGCCTGCAAGCTAACAGGGGATCTGATGTCAAAAGTTGATATGCTTATAGTTAATGAAACAGAATCTGAGATTATAACAGGTATCCCTTTTAATAGAGCTGGCAAAAATATAATGGCTGAGGCATTGATAAAGATGGGTGCGAAGTCGGTTATAATAACCATGGGTGAAAAAGGTGCATATCTGAATAATGGTAAAGCTGGCACGGAGTTTACGGCTTTTAAGGTTAATGCCGTAGATACAACAGCAGCTGGTGATGCATTTTGTGGTTCTCTTACAGCTTTTATGGCAGATAATATAGCTATGGAGGATTCAATTAGAATGGCATCTGCTGCTTCTGCACTGTCAGTTCAGAAACTGGGAGCTTATCCGTCTATTCCCTTCAGGGATGAAATAGACCGATTTATCAATGAAAGAAGAGAATAATTCCGGATTTAATTATACATTATTCTATTAGCTATACTTTTTCTGTATATTCAGTCATAAAGACATGATCACCTGAAAAACAAAATTGTTTGCTAAATTTGCATCCTGTAGCAAGCTATTATCAGCATGAAATCACGATACGACAGAAGGGGTGTGTCAGCCTCAAAAGATGATGTACACAATGCTATAAAGGATATTGATAAAGGCCTTTATCCCAATGCTTTCTGTAAAATAATACCGGATATACTTGCAGGAGATCCTAACTACTGTAAT
>DOZA01000003.1 GCA_003518245.1 Bacteroidales bacterium
CAGATTGTTTTCTATCATTTCATTGTATAGATACAGCGCTTCATTATAAAAATCCTTCCCGAAATAATAATCTGCAAAAGTTGATATTGAATCACTGTCTTTTAAAACCATGCTGAACAGGTTGGTCCTGTTGAAACCCAGGGTGCTCCTGAAAACGTCATCAAATTCTTTCTTGTTAGGGGATAACTTGAAAAACCTGTACAGGTCCTGCAGATACTGAGTTACATTGGTCTTAAAACCTTTAGTAGGATCTAGATCTATCTCGTTATCCTTCATCTGTTCAAGGCCCTCAAGCTCCATACTGAAAACCTTTAACATCATCTCTTTCTGACTGGAGGGAAGATGTTGCAGGTTGAGTACAAGGCTGAATTTGTCTGAATTACATATAAACGGGGTCTTATATAATGCTTCTGCCAGTTCATTTGTGCCCTGGCCCAGTACTTCATCCCTGAACAGAACATCAATTGCTTCATGGTCAGGATAGAAAGGCATGAACCAGTTTGAGATAGTACGGAAAAAGTCAAAATTCTTAAGATTGGCAAAAGCTGACATATATACATCGGCGCCTTCCATCTGGAGCTTTGAAAATTCCTCCATGGTTTTGTACAGGTCCTCTGATTCTTTGAACATATCTGACCAGTCAGGATTCTTGCCTTCAGTAATATCTTCAGGAAGCAGGTTGTCAAGGTCCAGTTTATCCTCAATCTTGGGCCTGAGCTCAGCAACCCGGGGAAGTATCTCATCATGCAGTTTCTTACTTATCTTCTCCGTCTCACCTGACCTTATGATCTGCAGGATGGTGATTTTTAGATGCTCTATAAAACTGCTGTCAACTACCAGTTCTCCCATTAGTTTTTCTATCTCCGGATAAACTTTTATCCTGTTATCATAGTAATAAAGTACAAGGAGCAGGCCGGCCATGGCCCTTTCACTTACCTGTTCAGTATTACCCCTGTAAAGAGATGCCAGGACATGTATTTTTTCTGATCCCCAGAACCTTAGTGCACTTAAAGTAATGGCACTTACAAAAATACTCTGTTCATGCCATTCAAACTTATCTTTTTTCATTACCAGGCTTATCAGTTCGGTTTCAGCCTCACCATAATTATCAGTGAGCCAGAGGTGATTGAAAATATTGTTTACCAGCGACCTGTGCTTTCTGGTGTAGTCTGATTCAGGATCCAACGAAACTGTACCGGCCTGGCTAAGCCATTCATCCAGCTCTTCTTTGAAAACAAGGTCGTCTACCTTCTCTATTATGCTTTTACCCGCCAGGTTCTGCTCCCGCAAAATGTTCTCTTTAAGCCAGTATGTATGCCATCCTGAATATCTCGCCAGTATTTCCTGCTTTACCCTGTCAGCTAGCTCAAGCAAAGATTGAAACATACGTATTAATACCTTGTGTCTTTCGGGATCATGAACACCCTCAATGGTATATTTAACCATGTTCTTGTAGGTATTCTCAATGTTTTCCAGTTGCTGACTGTATTCTCCTTTTTTTGAGACCTCAACAAGGTCCTTTATCAGGTTAATGCTTTGCCTTACCTGCTTACCTGCAATAAGTTCAATTATCCTGTTGTGTTTTTTTATAAGCTTGTTTGTATCCATATAGTCTAAGTAGGTTGCTGCTGTTTCCATACCAACATCATTACACTTACAATAATCAGGCCGAATGACAGATTGTCATAAATACTCTTTAAGAATGTCTTTTACATCATCAGGGGCAACCCTGCCATAGGTTTTATCACCAACCATTACTACAGGAGCAAGGCCACATGCTCCTACGCATCTAAGGCTTGACAAGGAAAATTTACCATCATTGGTTGTTTGCCCAACTTCAATATTAAGTTCTTTTTTAAATTCCTCAAGCACTTTTTCAGCACCCCTCACATAACAGGCTGTGCCCATGCAAATGCTTATTGGGTTTTGCCCTTTTGGAGTTATGGTAAAGAAAGAATAAAAAGTTACAATGCCATATATTTTGGCAACAGGTACCTGAAGCTTATCAGAAATCACTTCCTGTACTTCAGCAGGCAGATAACCAAAATGTTCCTGGCACTTATGTAGTACATTTATCAGTTCATGCTCATCATTATTGAATGATGAGGCTATTTCACTGATTTTATCTATATCCTTTTTTCGTAGTTTTATCTTAATACTTGACATGGTATGGTATTTCTACTGGGTTACAATAATTCTCTTCTTCTTATCGAAATAGCTTGTATGTAATAGTTTATGTGCTAAACTGCTGTTTGGACTACCAAGGTATTCTGAATATAGTTTTTTAATATAAGGATTCTCATGTGATTTCCTTATCTGCTTTTTACTGTCTTCCTTATAAATGGCCCTGGCCCTTGCTTTTAATATTTCAGATTTGCCGTGGTGTTGGGGTTGTCCACCACCACCAATACATCCACCAGGGCATGCCATAATTTCAATGGCATGGTATTTTGATTTACCTGATCTTACATCATTCAGCAGTTTACGGGCATTCAATACCCAGGTCATGAAGGTTCATATAACACAATACGGGGATGTCAATACCTGCACTCTTGGCCGCCTGGTAAATAGTTGTACCCTCTTGTACTGCCAGTTCTTTATTGTCTATTGTTAGTTTAATAGTATCCATTTTCTTCTTCTAACATTTATTGAATGATAATTGCATCGAATTTGCATTTTTCCATGCATGCTCCACATTTAATACATATATCCTGGTTAATACTGTGTACTTCTTTTCTTTCGCCTGAAATAGCATTTACAGGACATACCCTTGCACATGCAGTACATCCGACACAGTTTTCTTCAATAATAAAATATCTCATCAGGTCTTTGCATTGACCGGCCGGACATTTCTTATCAACTACATGAGCCAGGTATTCATCATAAAAATTATCAAGTGTTGACAAAACAGGATTTGGAGATGTCTGCCCCAGGCCGCATAGTGCTGTATCCTTAATAACATAGCTCATATTACGAAGACGGTCCAGGTCGCCGGGCTCACCCTTGCCTTTGCATATATGATCAAGAAGTTCATATAACCTCTTATTGCCTATGCGGCAGGGAGCACATTTACCACATGATTCTTCTACTGTAAAATCCAGGTAGAATTTAGCTACCGAGACCATGCAATCATCTTCGTCCATAACTATCATCCCTCCTGAACCCATCATTGAACCGGCCTCGATAAGGTTATCAAAATCAATAGGTGTATCAAGATGGTCTTCTGTAAGGCAGCCCCCTGAGGGTCCTCCTGTCTGAACAGCCTTGAATTTTTTATTATTATTTATACCTCCACCTATCTCAAAGATTACCTCTCTCAGGCTCGTTCCCATAGGTACTTCAATAAGCCCTACCTTCAACCGCTTCACCGTACTTAATATATTTTTCAATTATTTCGTCAGCTTTATGAGTATCAACATTACCAAATACCAGGGGCTCATGACCTGGCCTTGTTACCTGTATGGTTGGTTCAGCATAACTGTAACCCATATCACCAGCTCGCATTACGTCAGCCTCAATATTCCTTTTTACCAGGGCATCCCTGAGAAAATCCATTACCTGCTCAGCACCTGATGCCAGTCCTGATGTGCCCATGCCTACTCGTATAATTGTTTTATTACCAGGATTATCAGGATCAGAAAATGAAGATATCTTCTGTCGCATTTCATCCCTGAGCTCCTTCAATTGACTGTATGATTTAATCTTATCCATTTTTATTGTTTTTCTATACACAAAATAAAATAAAGAATGTAAATTTTAAATTTGTACAAATATAGATATTTTATTGTTAATAAAATAACAATGTTAATAAAATAACAGTTATTTAATATTAATTAAAATAATTACTTTAATTTAACGTGAGTTCGACATA
>DOZA01000034.1 GCA_003518245.1 Bacteroidales bacterium
TGAAGATGAAGAGAAATATATACTGGGTGCACAGGCCAACCTGTGGACTGAATACATTAAAACAGGTAATCATGCTGAGTATATGGTATTACCACGTATGACAGCACTTGCTGAGGTATTATGGCTACCACCGGAAAAACTTGACTGGAATGATTTCAGCCATAGGATACAAAGCTTCACAAAGAGGCTTGATATCATGGGACTAAACTACTCAAAAGGATCATACAGGGTTGACGTGGAAGCAGTATATGACCAGGAGCAGGGAACAGTTAAGGTAAGCATGGAATCAGAATTTCCGGATGCGGTAATACATTATACACTTGATGGCTCTGAACCGGATATTAATTCTGATATTTATTCTGAACCCCTTGTGCTTGATTCAACAACAAATATTAAAGCTGCTGTCTTCAATGGACAAGTGTCTGCAGGAAAAATTAGTGAGGAAACAGTTTATATACATAAAGCAACCGGCCGTAATGTTGAATATGCTCTTAAATACAGTAATAAGTATAAGGCTTTTGAGAAACTGACACTGGTAAACGGGATAAAGGGATCACTTAGCTTTGCCGATGGTCAATGGCAGGGCTTTGAAGGCAAAGATATGGATATTACAATTGATCTGGGCGAGGTGCAGAATATATCATCGGTTTCTGTTAGCTTCTTGAGCAGTGTGGGCAGCTGGGTCTTCCTGCCCGAATACGTGTTGTTCCAGGTATCCGACGATGGTGAAACATTTTTTGATCTTGGAAAAATAGTTAATGACATGAGTCCAAAAGAACAGGACAGGGAGATAAAAGAATTTGCTTACAGTGGAGAGCCACAGGAAGTGAGATTTGTGCGGGTGCTGGGTAAAAGTATAAAAGAATGCCCTGCATGGCACGCAGGGGCAGGCGATAAAGCCTGGATATTTGCCGATGAAGTAATTATCAGGTGAAATAGTTAGCATAAATATAAAATAATGAAAGTATGTATTACTGGAGCAGATGGAGTACTGGGAAATAACCTGGTAAGAACTCTTCTTGACAGGGGATATAATATCAAGATCTTAGTTGAAACAGGGAGAAATGCACCTTTCCTTGAAAAACTACCAATTGAAAAAGCGTGGGGAAACATTCTCGATTATGAAGAATTGAGAAATGCAATAAGAGGATATGATATTGTTATACATGCCGCTGCAAAAACAGATACATGGCCTCCCAGACACGAAAGTTATTGGAATGTTAATTTTGAAGGCACAAAAAATATAATAAAAGCTGTAACAGAACTTGGAGTGAAAAGGCTTATACATATAGGAACAGCAAATTCATTCGGGCCGGGCGACGAAAACGACCCGGGTAACGAAAGTAAACCTTATACAGCCGGCAAGTATAAGCTTGATTATATGTGCTCTAAAAGGGCTGCTCAGGACGAAGTATTGAAAGCAGTAAAGGAGACAAAACTTAATGCCGTTGTTGTGAACCCTACATTTATGATTGGTCCGTATGATTCAAAGCCCAGCTCGGGAACCATGATTCTTGCCGTTAATGAGGGTAAAATACCAGGTTATCCCGGTGGTGGAAGAAACTTCGTATATGTCAAAGATGTTGCAAATGCAATAGCCAATGCAATAGAAAAAGGAATAACAGGTGAGTGTTATATACTTGGTAATGAAAACCTGACTTATAAAGAAGCATTTGAAAAAATGGCCAGGGCACTTGATGTTAAAGCCCCTAAAATGAAAATGCCGAGGTTCCTGACACTGGCGTATGGGGGGGTGCTTTCAGTGGCCAGTACCGTATTCAGGTTCAAACCTGCAGTAACATACCCCCTGGCACTGATATCTACCGAGAAACATTTTTATTCAAGCGATAAAGCAGTAAGGGAACTGGAGATGAGCCAGACACCGGTAAACCAAGCTCTCAAAGAAGCAGTTGAATGGTTCAGGAATAATAAATATATATAGGAATGAAGATGATAGATTTTTTTAGGGATAAAGTAGTATTCATTACCGGGTCAAGCAAAGGAATTGGCAGAGCAACAGCTCTTTTACTTGGTGAATACGGGGCAAAAGTGTGTATCAATGGCAGGAACCCTGATACACTTGATAAAACATACACTCAACTCACAGGTAAAGGAGTTGGATGTTTTAAATTGACCGGGGATGTGTCAGATAGTAAACGCTGCAGGGAAATGATTGAAGAAATAATCAACGAATATGGCAGGCTTGATATTCTTATTAATAATGCTGGAATAGCCAGCCATGGCAGGTTCGGTGACCTGACAGTTGATGCCTGGGATAGTGTTGTGGGTATAAACCTGATGGGTTCAATATATATGAGTTCATATGCCTTGCCATATATTATTGAGTCAGGAGGTAGTATTATTTTTATCTCTACCCTGGCAGGTAAACTGGGAATGCCAGGTCATTCAACTTACAGTGTCTCGAAAATGGGCCTCAGCGCACTGGCACAGGCCATGAATATAGAAATGAGCAAAGAAAAAATACATACCGGTATAATATACCTGGGCTTTGTTGAGAATGATGAAGATAAAAAGATTTTATATCCCGATGGAACATATGGAACTATGCCCGTGAGAGACCTGAAAAAAACAAAAAAAGAAAAGGTGGCAAAAGAAATAGCAAAGGTTATATATAAAAAGAAAAAGAAAATAACACTAAGTGCGGTTGGTAAAATGCAGGCTTTTGGACTGAGGTTTCTACCCCCTGTTATAAATGTGATACTACGTAAAGCAAACAGGGACTATGATAATATGTATGGTTAGTTAATAATGATTGTCTCCCTGTCTGAAGATGCTGCCATAAAATATCCCAGTAAACCATTACTGAAATTTGAAGCAGGATTGAAAGGGGTGGATGATCGCATACTGCTGAACAAAACATCATTTACCAGGTTGAAATAATTATATACTCCTTCGTCAATGGCAAATAGCTCAACCTTTACTGTATCACCCTTGTAAAAATCAAGCCTGAAATCAGTGTAAACAACTGTATCTTCTACCAGGAAACGATCACTGTAGGTGGAAAAATAATCATTTATCATCTCCCCGTTCCTGTAATACCTGAACAGGTAAAAATTTTCATTGTAACTATCATCAACGATGATGCATTTAACAGAGTAAATAGTGTTTTCTGTATAATGAGGAATATACAATTCTTCATATTCAAGGTTTATAATCTCGGGGTAACTGTGTAGCAATGATCTGGCCTGGTATTCATTATTGCCTGCTGATATGTTGAGTGTATAAGTATGACCGGGCAGCCCGTGAATAATATTACCCCTGTAGATGCCATTGCCCAGGTGATCAAGAACTTCTGACCTTTCTTCGCTGTCGGAGATGGTGATCACAGCATCTTCTTCAGGTATGGCCGATAGGGTGTCAAAATAATTTGATGTATATGAAAGACTGACAGTACAGGGAGAATGTATCTCAATTATACCTTCTGCAACAAGCTCAGGCGATGAATCATTGAGGTTTATATTAATGACTTCCTCACACGATATTCCTGTGAGTGCCACAATAATCATTAATAATAAAGTTCTTTTCATCAGAAACTAATATTAAATGTAAAAGCTGGTACTATACCAAATAAGCTGAGTTTTACAGCTTCCATAACACCTGGCATATTATCATTTTCCCTGAAATATATCGAATAGGCATTATACCTGTTATAGACATTATATGCTGATATATCCCAGCTGGTCTTAAATTTTTTCCCTTCCTTTCCCTTGATCTTAAGACTTATATCCATGCGATGATAAGACGGCATTCGATAACCGTTCCTTTCAGTGAAATATGGTATTACCTTACTATTAAGTTCATACTTACCGCTAGGGAATGTTACTGCATTCCCGGTGGCATAAACAAAAGCGGATGATAATGACAGACGCCTGGATATATCAAAGACACCAACAACAGATATATCATGAGTCTTATCATATTTTGCAGGGTACCA